>DAIPLM010000193.1:0-3411 GCA_036769205.1 Sphingomicrobium sp. | reverse complement strand
CTCATCATGAAGCGGAGGCGGACGTAGTCGGCCTGGCTCGAGCCGACACGGGCGGCGACCGCCTCGGCGATCGCCTGGCGCTCGTCGTGCGGCACGCCGGCGCGGTCGAGCCAGCCGGCGCGGAACGTGGTGACCCAGGCGGCGACGCCATGGTCAAGCGCGGTCGGCCGCTCGATTAGCCGCGCTTCGATCTCCCTGAACCCCGCCTGTTCATAGATGGCGGTGAACTCGTCCGGCGTCGGGTACCAATTGGCGGCAAAGGTCGGCGGCCCGTAGCCGCGCTCGACCAGCGCCTCGTCGAGGGTCTCGCGCAGCCGGGCCAGATTCCCCTCGCCGCCCATTTCGCCCGCGAAGCGGCCGTCGTGCTTCAATGCGAACCAGATCGCCCGCGCCGCCCGTTCCTTGTCGAGCACCCAGTGCAAGGTGGCGTTGGAGAAGGCCGCGTCGAACGCCTCGGCGAACTTGAGGTCGGCGGCGTCCATCAGCCGCGCGTCGAGCCCTTTCGCCCGGGCGGCGCCGATCATGCTGAGGCTGTTGTCGATGCCGACGACGTCGGCGCCCATCTCCTTGATCCTGAGGGTCAGCGTCCCGTCGCCGCAACCGACGTCGAGGATATGCTCGCCCGGCTGCGGGTCGAGCAGCTCCAGCGCCGCCTGGCCCAGCGCCGGCACGAAACCGCCGACGCGGGCATAATCCGCCGCATCCCACTGGCTGGTCGAGGTGATGGATTCCCTCAAAGAGTCTTCACCCATTCGCGATAGGCGGCTTCGTCCATCAGCCCATCGAGCTCGGCCGGGTCGGCGATCCGCATCTTGAAGAACCAGCCATCGCCTTCGGGATCGCGGTTGATCAAAGCCGGATCGTCGGCCAGCGCCGCATTGCCCTCGATCACCTCGCCGGCGACCGGCGCGTAAATGTCGCTGGCCGCCTTGACCGATTCGACGACCGCCGCCTCGTCGCCCTTGTTCAATGAACGGCCGCCCTCGGGCACTTCGGCGAAGACGATATCGCCGAGCGCTTCCTGGGCGTGGCTGGAGATGCCGACGGTGGCGGTGTCGCCCTCGACTCGGATCCATTCATGCTCGCCGGTGAAATGCAGGCTCATGGCTCAGGCTCCCTGTTTGCGGTGATAGCGGTGGGGGACGAAGGGCATGGCGACGACCTCCGCCTGGAACAATTTGCCGCGCTGCTCGAGCGTCAACATGGTGCCAGGCGCGCTCAAGGCGGTGGCGGCATAGCCCATGGCGATCGGCCGCTGCAGCGACGGCGAGAAGGTGCCGCTGGTGACGCGGCCGATCTCATTGCCCTCGCCGTCCAGCACCAGCGCGCCCTCGCGAACCGGCTGGCGACCTTCGATGGCGAGCCCGATGCGCTTCTGGATGGCGCCATTCTCCAGCTCGGCGAGAATCCGCAGGTCGCCGGGGAAGCCGCCCTCGGCGCGGCGGCGCTTGCCGATGGCGAAGGTCAGGTCGGCCATCACCGGGGTCGTCTCGCGGTCGAGGTCGTGACCATAGAGCGCCAGCCCGGCTTCGAGCCGCAGCGAATCGCGCGCGCCCAGCCCGATCGGCTTGACCGCCTCATGTGCGGTCAGCGCGTCGGCGACCGCAGGGGCGGCGCTGGCGGCGATCGAAATCTCGAACCCGTCCTCGCCAGTATAGCCGGAGCGGCTGACCCAGGCCGGCGTGCCGGCGATGGTAAAGGCCGCGCCCTGCATGAAGCTCAATTCCGACACGCCCGGCGCCAGCGTCTCCAACACTTCGGCCGCGCGCGGTCCCTGCAGCGCCAGCAGCGCCTGCTCCTTCATATGGTCGAGGACGATGGCCTTGGGCAGCCGCCGCTCGAACTCCAGGATATCGTCATGCTTGGTGGCGCCGTTGACGACGACGTAGAAATGGTCGCCGCGCCGGGTCGCCATCAGATCGTCGATGATGCCGCCGTCGTCGTCGAGCAGCATCGAGTAGCGCAGCCGTCCGTCCTTGAGCAACTGCAGCTCGCCCGGCATCAGGGTCTCTAGCGCGGCATCGAGCCGGTCGCCGTGGAAGGTCAGCTGGCCCATGTGGCTGACATCGAACAGGCCGGCACTGGCCCGCGTCCACAGATGCTCGGCGATGACGCCTTCGTACTGGACCGGCATCTCGTAGCCGGCGAACGGCACCATCCGCGCCCCCTTGGCGCGGTGCCAGGAGTCGAGCGGAAGCGGAAGCTCGCTGCTGTCGGTCGTCTCGGCCATCGCGCGGCTCCTTGAATGCGGCTCGTCCCAGCGGGCGCGCTGATTGGCCCACCCCGTCTCACGAACCCCCTTCTGTCGCTGCGGCCTGAGAGCTTTGCCCCTTCGGCGGCCTTCCAATGCGGAAAGGCACTTTCCAGACTGTCCGGCGCGCGCGGTCCCTGTTGCCTGAGAGATTCCGGGGGCGGTTGCTCCTTCGGCGGCCCACCTTCGCCAAGGCTTCGGCGGGCGCTCTCCCGTGCGCGCCTCCGCCAGCCAAGGCCGCCGGAAGACGGGCGGAGCCTTGGCGCGCGCGCCCGCGTGAGTCAATCGAGCGTTATGGCGCGCCTAGCGCGTGGCGTTGTAGCGCAGCTGCTCCTGGGTCAGCTGGAAGCCGATCAATTGCTCGAAGGTCGCCTTCGCCACCGCATCGCGAATCTTCGGGTCGGACAAAGGGTCGACGGCGGCGTCGGCGTCACCCACCTTGCGGTCGCGGGTCAGCTCGCGGCGCACATCCTCAGGCAGCACCACGGCGCCGCGGGCAACCCGCCCGGTGGCCTGGGCATTGGTCTGGGCACGCAAGCTGCCAGCGGGGAAGTTGAGCGCGACATAGCCGATCTTCTTGGCGACGACGTCGCTGCCGCCCTGGGCGATGACATTGTAATAGGGCAAGGTCACCTGGCGCGCTTCGCTGACGTCGCGCCGGGTGGCGACGACATCGAAAGTCGCGGTCGAGATGACGTGCGCCGCGTCCTCGGTGCAGGTGGCGCGTAAATTGGTGATCGTCGCGACGACGTCAATCGCCGCCGAATCCGTCCGCCCGGCCGGGCTGAACAAGGTGATGTCGCCGGTCGCGGCCGGAATGCCGACCTGCGGGCAGGTGGATCGCGTGATGTAGATGCCACCCTGCCCGATGGAGCCCTCCTTGTTGCAGGCCGAGAGCGTGGCGAAAGCGGCGACAGCGAGAAGACCGGACTGAACAAGGCGCAAGGCATTCATCCTTCGGACGAGGGCATGGGTTGGCCGCAGTCATAGGAAGGCCCTTACCAGCCTGCAAGCGATGCCTGCAGGGCGCAGGCATCCTACCAGCAAGAGCCGCGACTTGGCTCCTGCCGGATGCTGCGCGAGGAGAGGCGTGAAGAGCGGGCCAGTAGGCCCGGTCGAGCGCCACAACGAAGCGCAGCGCCGGCAGGGGCATGCCCGCC
>DAIPLM010000192.1:0-3417 GCA_036769205.1 Sphingomicrobium sp. | reverse complement strand
GAAACCCGCCGCAACGAGGTGCTGCGCTTCGTCGAGGGCGGCCTCAAGGACCTCAGCATCTCGCGCACCAGCTTCGACTGGGGGGTGAAGGTGCCGAGCAGCCCCGAGCATGTCATGTACGTCTGGCTCGACGCGCTGACCAACTATTTGACCGGCCTCGGTTATCCCGACGGCGGCGAGCTGTGGGACCGTTACTGGCCGGCCGATGTCCACCTAATCGGCAAGGACGTCGTCCGCTTCCACGCCGTCTATTGGCCAGCCTTCCTGATGTCCGCCGGAATCGCGCTGCCGAAGATGGTCTACGGCCACGGCTTCCTGCTCGAGCGCGGCGAGAAAATGTCGAAGAGTCTCGGCAATGTCGTCGACCCGATCGCGCTCGCCGAGCGCTTTGGCGTCGATGCCCTGCGCTATTTCCTGCTGCGCGAGGTGACCTTCGGCCAGGATGGCAGCTATAGCGCCGAGGCAATCGTCGCGCGGGTCAACGCCGAGCTCGCCAACAGCTTTGGCAACCTCGCCCAGCGCAGCCTGTCGATGATTTTCAAGAATTTGGGCGGCGTCATTCCCGAGGCCGGACAAGCGGACGAGGACAAGGCTCTGCTCGCTCAGGTCGACCAGGCTTGCGCGATCTTGACCGAGGAATTCGAGCGCTTCGCCTTTTCGGCCGGGCTCGAAGACTGGATGACCGCCGTCTTCGCCTGCAATCAATATGTCGATGCTGCCGCGCCCTGGGCGCTGCGCAAGACCGATCCCGACCGCATGGCCGCCGTGCTTGGAACCTTGGTCGTCGCCATTCGCCAGCTGACGGTCGCCGTCGCGCCGATCATCCCGGGGTCGGCCGACACTTTGCTGACCTTGATCGACAGCGGGCAGGGGGTGGCGCCGATCGCCCAGCCGCAACCCATCTTCCCGCGCCTCGAGCTGGCGGAGGGCGAGGCGGCATGAGGCTGATCGACAGCCATTGTCACCTCAATTACGAAGGCCTGGCCGAGCGCCGGGACGAAGTCCTCGCCACTGCCCGCGCCGCCGGCGTCACCGGTTTCCTCAACATCTCCACCCGCCAGAGCGAATGGGGCGAAGTCATCGCCGCCGCCGAGGCCAATGCCGACGTCTGGGCGACTGTCGGCGTCCATCCCCACGAGGCCGACGCCCATCCCGACCTCGGCGCCGCCGTATTGACGGACGCCGCATCACACCAGCGTGTGATCGCGATCGGCGAATGCGGCTTGGATTATTATTACGACAAATCCGACCGCGCCGCCCAGCGCGAGCGGTTCGGCGCCCATATCGAGGCGGCGCGGGCGGCCGGTCTGCCGTTGGTCGTCCACACGCGCGATGCCGAGGACGACACGGCCGAAATCCTGGAACAAGCGGTGAACGTGGGCGGGGTCAGGGGCGTGCTCCATTGCTTCACCGGCAGCGCCGAGCTGGCCCGAAAGGCGCTCGACCTCGGATTCTTCATCTCGCTGTCGGGTATCGTCACCTTCAAGAACGCCCAGGATCTCCAGCAAACCGCCAAAATCATTCCGGACGACCGCCTGCTGGTGGAAACCGATTCGCCTTTCCTCGCCCCGGTGCCGCATCGCGGCCGGACCTGCGAGCCGGCGTTTGTCGCCGACACCGCCCGGTTCGTGGCCGGACTGCGCGGGATAGGGTTTGAGACGTTGGCTCAGCAAACCACGAGCAACTTCTTCACATTGTTCAACAAAGCGACCCAATGAAAATCCGCATCCTGGGCTGCGGAACGTCGACCGGCGTGCCGCGGCTCGGCAGCGGCTGGGGCGCCTGCGATCCTGCCGATCCGCGCAACCGCCGCCTGCGCTCGTCGATCCTGGTCGAAAGCGATGGCGAACGGCTACTGGTCGACTGCGGCCCCGACCTCCGCGAGCAATTGCTCGCCGCCGAAATCGACCGCGTTGACCAAGTGATCGTCACCCACGACCACGCCGACCATTGCCACGGCATCGACGACCTCCGCCCGATCGCCCAGGCGCGGGGCGAGCCCGTGCCGCTGCTGGCCCGCGCCGACGTGCTCGAGCGGCTCGATCACCGCTTCCGCTACATCTTCACCGACACCCGTTTTTACACGGCGGTCGCCAAAGCAGTGCCGATCGATGACGAGGTCACGCTGGGCGGGGCTCGCTTTAGCTTCGTCGACCAGCCCCACGGCGGCATCACCTCGCTCGGGATTCGTCTCGACGAGGAGGGGGCCAGCGCCGCTTATGCCATTGATTTCCATGCCATGACTCCCGAGATGTCGGCCATGTACCGGGGTGTGGACCTGTGGATCGCCGATTGCCTGCGCCGGGCGCCGCACCCGACCCACGCTCACCTCGACGCCGTCATCGGCTGGGCGCGCGACCTGCAGGTCGGCCAATTGCTCCTCACGCATCTTGATAACAGCATGGATTTCAAGGTGTTGAGCGCCGAACTGCCCGACTGGGCGGCACCTGCTTTCGATGGTCAGGAGATCGTGCTCGCATGACCAACGATATCGTCCCGGGCACTCTCTATTTGCTGATGGCGATGATGCTGGTCCTCGGCGGGCTGATGGCCCGGCGCGAACCGCTGGCCAAGTTGGCGACCCTGGCCTTGGCCTGGGTTGCCATCTTCGCCGCCGGCTTCGTCCTGTTCACCTTCCGCGACGATCTCGGCTGGGTCGCCCAAAGGCTGCGGGCGGAAGCCACCGGCGCTCCGGTCCAGCAAGGCGCAACCATCCGCATTCCGATGGCCATTGACGGTCATTTCTGGGTCGAAGGCGCGATCAACGGCGAGCCGGTCAAGTTCCTGGTCGACAGCGGCGCCACCATGACCACCATCGGCAGCGACACCGCGCAGCGCGCTCAGGTCTCTGTGAGCCCTGGCCGCGACCAGCTGGTGCGCACTGGCAACGGCGTCGTCCGGGTGGCGTCGGCCCGGGCCGACCGGCTGGCAATTGGCTCGATCGAGCGCGACGGCATGCGGCTGCACGTCGCCGATGGTGAGGAGCTAAACGTGCTGGGCATGAATTTCCTGTCGTCGTTGGAGCGCTGGGGGGTCGAGGGCCGCTGGCTGGTGCTGCAGCCGTGAGGGTGGCGTTTCCCCCTCCATTTGCCTCTACACTTTACATAATGCTTATTATCAGACTTTCGGATAATACAGGGAAAGGGTCCCCTCGTGCCGCTTGAACGACTGGTGGAGATCATGCGGCGGCTGCGTGATCCGCGCACCGGCTGCGAGTGGGACAATGCCCAGACCTTCGCCACCATCGCGCCCTACACCATCGAGGAAGCCTATGAGGTCGCCGACGCCATCGCCCGCGACGACATGGACGGCCTCGCCGACGAGCTCGGCGACTTGCAGCTGCAGGTCGTCTTCCACGCGCGCATGGCCGAGGAAGCCGGTTTGTTCACGCTCGACGACGTCGTCGCCCGCATTTGC
>DAIPLM010000191.1:0-3468 GCA_036769205.1 Sphingomicrobium sp. | reverse complement strand
CGGTCGTGACCCGCACCGACTTCGCCATCGACGTCGCCGCGCCCGAGGGCAGCCTGCCCTCGGCCGAGGAAGCTCGCCTAGATGGCTGGTTCCGCGGCCTTGGCCTTGGCTATGGCGACCACATCTATGTCGACGGCGATTATGCCGGCGCCGCCCACCAGGACGTCGCCCGCGTCGCCGGCCGCTACGGCATGATGGTCAGCGCCGCGGCGCCGGTCACCGCCGGCAGCGTCCAGCCGGGCACCGTCCGCGTCGTCGTCAGCCGGACCCGCGCCAGCGTCCCCGGGTGCCCCAATTGGGACCGCCCGGCCTCGCCCGACTTCGACAATCAGCAAATGTCGAACCACGGCTGCGCCGTCAGCGGCAACATGGCGGCGATGATCGCCGATCCGCAGGACCTGGTTTACGGCCGCGAGGCCGGCCCGGTCGTCGACTCGGCGACGGCGAGCAAGGCGGTCCAATCGTACCGCGCCGCCAAGCCGACCGGCGAGAAGGGCCTCCAGGAAGTCAACACGAAGGGTGGCAAGTAATGAACGCTCCGTTCCAGGCACGCGCCGGTCTGCGCGATCCGTTCACGGCTTTCGTCTGCGATGATGCCACCGCCGACATGCTGCGCCCAGTGGCAGTCGAGCATGGCTGGTCGCCGGAGAAGGTCAACAAGGGCGGACTGCGCAATGCCGTGCAGTCGCTGTCGGTCTCGGCAAGCCCGAACATCCTGTTCGTCGACTTGTCGGAATCGGCCGACCCGCTCAATGACATCAACGCCCTCGCCGAAGTCTGCGAGCCAGGGACGATCGTCATTGCTTCCGGCCAGGTCAACGATGTCCGCCTCTACCGCGATTTGGTTGCCAGCGGCATCCACGATTATCTGCTGAAGCCGTTCACGGTCGACCAGCTGCGCGACACCTTCGCCCATGCCCAGTCGATCCTGTCCGGCCCGCGCGGCGAGGCCCAGGTTGACAAGCCGCACGTCATGGCCGCCGTCATCGGCGTCCGCGGCGGCGTCGGTGCCTCGACCATCGCCACTTCGCTGGCCTGGCTGCTTGGCGAGAAGGCGCAGCGCACCACCGCTTTGCTGGACCTCGACGTCCATTTCGGCACCGGCGCGCTGGCGCTCGACCTCGAGCCTGGCCGCGGCCTGACCGACGCCATCGAGAACCCGAGCCGCATCGACGGTCTGTTCATCGAGCGGGCGATGGTCCGCGCCAACGAGCGGCTGTCGGTCCTTTCGGCCGAAGCGCCGATCAACCAGCCCCTGGTCACCGACGGCACCGCTTTCTTCCAGCTCCAGGAAGAGATGAAGAACGCGTTTGAAGCGACCGTGCTCGATTTGCCGCGCCACATGCTGATCCAGTACCCGCACATGGTCCATGACGCCCATGTCGCGGTGGTGGTCAGCGAACTGACGCTGGCGGCAACCCGCGACACCATCCGCATCCTCGCCTGGCTGAAGTCGAACGCGCCGCAGACCAAGGTCGTGGTGGTCGCCAACCGCATGCCCTCGGGCGGCGCGCTGGAGATCAGCCGCAAGGACTTCGAGCAGTCGATCGAGCGCGGCGTCGACATTGTCTTTCCGGACGACGGCAAGCTGGCCGCCCAGGCGGCGAAGCTCGGCAAGCCGATGGCGGAAGTCGCCGGCGGCAAGGTCGCCGCGCCCTTCGCGACGCTGGCCAATATGGTGCTCAGCCACGCCAGCGAGGAAGGCGTCGCCGACGCCGGCAAGCCTGGCGCCCGCAGCCTGGTCGAGAATCTGAAGTCGATGCTCGCCAAGCCCAAGGACAAGGCCGCGTAAGGAAGCTTTTTCGCCGGCGCCACCCCAACTTCGGGCGCGCCGCCGGCGGCTGGAACGGACGGACCGACGATGCTGATGCCGATCCTCTTTGCACTTGCCGTGGTTGCGGCTCTGGCCCTTGCTTACCAGGGGTTCAGCGGCCCCTCGCCCGCCAAAAGCGTCAAGCGCCGGCTCGAGCTGCTGCGCGAGCGGCATGGCGATGCCGTCACCGCCAGCGCCCAGGCCCAGATCCGCAAATTGTTCGCCAACCGACAGAACCGCGTCGAAGGGGCGCTGTCGACCTTCATTCCCAGGCCGGCCCTGCTGCGGCTGCGCCTTGAGCAGACCGGCAAGCAAATCTCGCTTGGCAAATATGCGGGCATTTCGGGCGGGCTGTTCGCGGTCGTCCTGCTCGCGCTCAAGCTGAAGGGCGCGCCCTTCCTGCTGGCGGCGATGTTCGCGGCGTTTGTCGCCATCGGCCTGCCGCACCTGGTCATCGGCTTCCTCATCAAGCGCCGCATCGCCAAGTTCAACTCCAACTTCCCCGACGCCATCGAATTGATGGTCCGCGGCTTGCGCTCGGGCCTGCCGATCACCGAGACCCTCGGCATCGTCGCCCAAGAAATCGGCGGGCCGGTGGGCCTCGAGTTCCGCGGCGTCGCCGACAAGATGAAGATCGGCCGGACGATGGAGGCCGCGCTACAGGAAAGCGCAGACCGCCTCGGCACCGCCGAATTCCAGTTCTTCGTCATCACTTTGGCGATCCAGCGGGAAACCGGCGGCAACCTCGCCGAGACCCTGTCCAACCTCGCCGACGTGCTGCGCAAGCGGGCGCAGATGAAGCTCAAGATCCGCGCCATGTCGTCGGAATCCAAGGCCTCGGCGATGATCGTCGGCTCGCTGCCCTTCATCGTCTTCACGCTCGTGTGGATGATCAACCCCGGCTACATGGCCGACTTCTTCACCGACCAGCGGCTGATGGTCGCCGGGCTCGGCGGCCTCGTGTGGATGAGCATCGGCGTGTTCATCATGGCCAAGATGGTCAACTTCGAGATCTAGGGATCACATGATGCAGGCTTCCGGCCCCACCATTCTCGGCTTTGACGTCATCTGGATCGCCACTTTGCTGTCGGCGGTGGCGACCTTCGCCGTGCTCATCGCCATTTATGCGGCGACGACCGTCAAGGATCCCATGGCCCGCCGCGTCAAGGCGCTCAACGAGCGCCGGGAGCAGTTGAAGGCCGGCATCGTCGCCTCGACCAACAAGCGCAAGAAGCTGACCAACAAAAACCAGGCCGCCGACAAGGTCCGCGGCGTCTTGAGCAGCTTCAAGATGATCCAGGACGATCAGCTCAAGAAGACGCAGATCAAGCTGATGCAGGCCGGCATCCGCGCCAAGGACCTCGCGTTCTTCATCATCGCCGCCCGCCTGATCCTGCCGGTCGTCATCGGCCTGACGGTGGTGCTTGGCCTCTATGTGTTCGACTTCATGCCCGATTGGGGCGCGTTCAAGCGCTACGCGGTCACCGCCGGCGCGCTGGTCGGCAGCTACAAGGCGCCCGACATCTGGCTCAGCAACAAGGTCAAGAAGCGCAGCCACGCGATCCGCAAGGGCCTCCCCGACGCGCTCGACCTGCTGGTCATCTGCGCCGAGGCCGGCCTCACCGTCGATGCCGCCTTCGGCCGCGTCGCCCGCG
>DAIPLM010000190.1:0-3474 GCA_036769205.1 Sphingomicrobium sp. | reverse complement strand
CCGCCAGGAGCATGACCAGGAAGATGTTCATGGCTGGCGCTCTACCCCTGAGAGTTAGTGAAACCAAGCGGAAGCTTGCCGGCGATCAGGTCCGCGGCGAGCGCCGGGCCGTCGGCACCGGCCTCGCGCATCGCCGCCAACGTCGGCGCCCGGTCGCGCTTCGCCAGCCGCCGGCCGTCGCCGTGCAGCACCAGCCGATGGTGGAGGTAGCGCGGTTCCGGCAGGCCGAGCAGGATCTGTAGCAGCCGCTGCACCGGCGTCGATGGGCGCAGGTCGGCGCCGCGCACGACGAGATCGACATCGCTCGCCGAATCGTCGACGACGCAGGCCAAGTGATAGGAGGAGGGCGCGTCCTTGCGGGCGAGGATGGCGTCGCCGATGTCGGTTTCCGAGGCGGTGAATTTCTGGCCGTCGACCTCGGTCCATTGCGGCAATCCGGTGATGGCCAGGGCCCTGGCGCTGTCGAGCCGCCAGCTGTGCGGGGTCGAGGCGCGCCGATCCGGGTCGTCGGGCAGGCCGCGGCAGGTGCCCGGGTAGGCGGCGCCGGCGTCGCCATGAGGCGCCGTTAGCGACAAAGCGATGTCGGCGCGGGTACAGAAGCAGGGATAGACCAGCCCCTGCTCGCGCAGGCGATCGAGCACCTCGGCATACAGTCGGGTGCGTTCGGACTGGATCAGCACCTCGCCGTCCCAGCCGATGCCCAGCCAGCGCAAATCCTCGAAAATGCCGTCGACGAACTCCGGCCGGCAGCGGCCCGGGTCGAGGTCCTCGATCCGAAGCCGGAACCGCTTGGCAGCGGCGCGACCCAGAGCGGCCGAGTAAGCATGGCCGAGATGCAGCCGCCCCGACGGCGACGGTGCGAAGCGGGTCGTCGTCACTGTTGCAAATCCGACTCTTGACGAGGAATCCGCAATGGTCGATTCATGGGGCGTCACGCCGGCTTGGCAACCGGCTGGTCACAAGGGAAGACGGGCTCGAGCGAACCCTCTCCTCCTTGCGTGCGACAGGGCCGGAGGCGGTGTTCGATGCGGGCGGACACTGAAAGGCCATTGCCCGCGTCATGTATCATCCTGACCTCATTCGCCATCCCGACAGCTGCCCGGCGCTGGTGCTCAATGCCGACTACACGCCACTCAGCTATTACCCGCTCAGCCTTTGGCCGTGGCAGACCGCGGTCAAGGCGATGTTCCTGGAGCGGGTCGACGTCGTCGCCCATTACGACCGCGAAGTGCACAGCCCAAGCCGCGCGCTGCAGCTGCCCTCGGTCATCGCGCTTCGGCAATTCGTGCGGCCCAACGAATATCCGGCCTTCACCCGGTTCAACCTGTTCCTGCGCGACCGCTTCAGCTGCGTGTATTGTGGCAGTCACCGTGAGCTGACCTTCGACCATGTCGTGCCGCGCGCCCAGGGCGGCCGCACCACCTGGGAGAATGTCGCTACCGCCTGCGCGCCCTGCAATTTGAAGAAAGGCGGCCGCACCCCGCGCGAGGCGCAGATGCAGATCCACCGCGACCCGATCCGCCCGACCAGCTGGCAGCTGCAGGACCACGGGCGAAGCTTCCCGCCGAACTATTTGCACCAGAGCTGGCGCGACTATTTGTACTGGGACGTCGAACTCGAAGCTTAGGCGCGGTTCAGGAAGTCGCGGAGCTTCGGCCCGACTTCGGGATCGTCCAGACCAAGCGCGAGATTGGCTAGCACGAAGCCGGTCTTATCGCCGCAATCGTGCCGCACCGAATCGGCGGTGACCGCGTGGAACGGCTGCTTGCCGATCAGCTTCGCCATGGCATCGGTCAGCTGGATTTCGCCGCCGGCGCCTTTCTCCTGGGCATCGAGCACGCCCATGATTTCCGGCTGCAATATGTAGCGGCCGATGACGCCGTGGGTGGACGGCGCGTCCTCCGGCCTGGGCTTCTCGACCAGGCCCTTGACCTCGACCGCGCTGCCCTTGGTCTCGCCCGGCGTGATGACGCCATAGCTGGCGGTGCGCTCGCGCGCGATGTCCTCCGTTAGCAGAATGTTGCCGCCGAGCTCATCATAGGCCGCGACCATTCGCTTGAGGGCGCCGGGGACCATCAAATCATCGGGGAGCAGCACGGCGAACGGCTCGTCGCCGACGATCGCCCGCGCGCACCACACCGCATGGCCGAGGCCCAAGGGCTGCTGCTGGCGGACCGAGACGATCTCGCCGAAGCCGCTGCGCGATGGCTCCAGCGCGTCGAGGCCTTTGCCGCGCTCGCGCATCGTCGTTTCCAGCTCGAAGCCGACGTCGAAATAATCGTCGAGCGCGGCCTTGCCGCGGCCGGTGACGAAGATCAGCTGCTCGATCCCCGCCGCCCGCGCCTCGTCGACCGCGTACTGGATCAGCGGCCGGTCGACGATGGTCAGCATTTCCTTGGGGATCGACTTGGTCGCCGGCAGCAGCCGCGTGCCGAGTCCGGCGACCGGGAACACCGCCTTGTGGACTGGCTTCCAGCTCATTGCGGGGTGACCGGCCCGGCCTCCTCGGAAGAACTCTCTTCCTGGGTTTGCGGCAGCACCGGGGCTTCGCCGCTCGGCGGCGGCAGGTCGAACCGGTCGACCCGGCGCGGCTGCGAGCGCTTCATCAATTCGTCGATGCGCTCGGGCCTCGCCTGCGTCGGCGGCGTCAGCAATTGTTCGGCATCAGGCGTCGTGCTCGCCAGCGCCGGCTTGACCGGCAGCGACTGTCCGGCGGCCGGATGCAGCGGGGCGACCTTGCCGCAGCCGGCAAGCGCGGCGGCGGCGATCAGGGCAAAAGGCGCAAGCTTCATCAACGACTCCGGCGCGCGGCCCGCGCGGCCGCGATCGCTTCTGCTACCCTGTCCGGCGCCGTCCCGCCAGCCGAACGCCGGGTAGCCACGGCGGACTCGACCGACAGCCGTTCCAGCACCTCTGCGCCGATGCGCGGGTCGATCGCCTGCAGCTCCTCAATGCTCAACTCGTCGAGAGCTTTGCGGGCAGTTTCGGCCGCCGCCACCGCCCGCCCGGCGATGTGATGCGCCTCGCGGAACGGCACGCCATTGCCGGCCAGCCAGTCGGCAAGCTCGGTCGCCGTGGCATGACCGGCGGCGGCCGCCGTCCGCATCCGCTCGGGAACGAATTCCAGATCGGCGATCATTCCGGCCATGGCCGCTAGGCTCAGGCCAAGCAGATCGTGGGCATCGAACAAGGGCGGCTTGTCGTCCTGCAAATCCTTGGCATAGGCGAGCGGCAGGCCCTTCAGCAGCACCAGCAGCGCCACCAGGTCGCCGACGATCCGGGCGCAATGGCCGCGCACCAGCTCGGCGGCGTCGGGGTTGCGCTTGTTGGGCATGATCGAGGAACCGGTCGACCAGGCGTCGGGCAGTTGGATGAAGCTGAACGGCTGCGACGCCCACAGGATTACCTCCTCGGCCAGTCGCGAAAGATGCACCGAGCAGAGTGCCGCCGCGTGGAGGTAGTCGACGACGAAAT
>DAIPLM010000189.1:0-3492 GCA_036769205.1 Sphingomicrobium sp. | reverse complement strand
GCCGCTGCGCACCTTTCGCATCGCCGCCGCCGAGGACGTGGCCACGGTGGCGCTGCTGTTCCTGGTGGCTCTGGTCACCAGCCAGATTGCGGCGCGCATGCGGGCGGGGGCGCGGTCTGCCCAGGCCAGCGCCGCCCGCAACGCGACCATTGCCGGGCTCGCCCGCCGCTTATTGTCCTCCACCAGCGAGGAACAGATCGGCAGGATCGCCTGCCGCGAACTTGGCCGGCTGTTCGACTGCAACACGGTGCTGATGACCGGCTTGCCTGAGCCGCGCATCGTCGCGGCGCGGCCGAGCCACGTCATCCTCACCCCAAGCGACTTCGCCGTCGCGGCCTGGGCGATGGAATCGGGCCAGCCGGCAGGACGCGGCGCGGCGGCGGTCAATGCCACCGAATGGCTGTTCCATCCGGTTCGCTCGGACTTGGCGGTGCTCGGCGCCATCGGCCTCGCCCGCGACGACGGCACCAATCCGGCGCCGGAAGCCCAGCTCGAGCTGTTGAACAATCTGATTGACCAGGTCGCGCTGGCGCTGGAGCGCAGCCGGCTCGAGGCCGAGGCGCGCAGCGCCAAAGAGCTGCGCGAGCGCAACCGGCTGCGCTCGGGTCTGCTGGCAACGATCGGCCAGGACGTCGAACCTCGGCTGTCGGCGATTACCAGCGGCATGAACGAGCTGCGGCGCGGCGGGTCGGGCGACAAGGCAATCGTCTCTGCCATCGGCTCGGAGGTCGCCAAGCTGCAGCGCTATCTCTCGAACCTGCTCGACCTCGGGCCCGAGTCCGACCAGCGGCCGGTCGCCGCGGGCGATGTCACGATCGACATTTTCCGCCGCGCCGTGACCAAAGGTGGCAAAGGGGTGCACCTGACGCCCAAGGAATATGCCGTGCTTGGGGAACTCGCAAAATATCCGGGCCGCGTCCTCAGCCATGCGCATCTCCTTCGCACCGCCTGGGGACCGGCGCACGAAAGCCAGATCGATTATCTGCGCGTCGCCGTGCGCGGGTTGCGGCAGAAGCTGGAAGCGGATCCGGCGCGACCCCGGCTGATCCTGAACGAACCGGGCGTCGGCTATCGGCTGGCGGCATGACAATAGCTTGAGTCTGCAATGGGTCGAAAGCTGCCATTAGCGGATCCGCCGATTTTCCTGTCCTACAGCATGGAAATTATGCCAAGCGGTCTCTCGACCGGATTCTCCGGGCGCCGCTCTTTCGCATGTCGAATAAACTCCGCGAACTTCGGGCCGTCTCCCGCCCGGCGCCCTTCGGAATCCATGCTCGTGACCGCGAACATTGGGAACATTCGCGCGCAGACCGTCCGGGGGACGGGCGAGCACGAATGTCGCGCGCAGACCGTCCGGGGGACGGGCGAGCACGAATGTAGCATGGTCCGGACGATCGCTGCAGAGCCGCTTGCCGCAATCGTCCCCCGGACGATCGCTACAGCAGCAGCTTCCCACGACCATCCCCCGGATGGTCGTTACAGCTGCTTCTCGTAGATCCGGTACCGGTGGTTGATGTTCGCGCCCGGCAGCTGGGCGATCGAAAGCATCCCTTTATTGTCTTCCAGGATCCAGCCGAATTCGCCGTGGGTGGCGCCATAATTGGCGACGGCGTCGCGGCGGGTGTATTCGATCATCATGAAGGCGAGCAGGCTGGCGAGGCGGCTGTTGTGCAGCTTCTTGGCCACCCCCATCAGCGGCACCCGCAGCCGGCGGGTGCGCGGCTTGCGCAGCCGCCACAGCAATTTGGCCCAGCCGAACGGGAACAGGCGGCCGTTCAGATCGGCGGTCAGCTCGTTGATGTCGGGGAGCGTGATCATGAATGCCACCGCCTCGCCATCAACCTCGGCGATGCGCACCAGATCCTCGTAGATGATCGGCTTCAGTTTCTTGGCGGCGAAGGCGATCTCGGCCTCGGTCAGCGGCACGAACCCCCAATTGTCCGACCAGGCGTCGTTGAGCAGATTAAGGATGATCGCCGCTTCCTCGGCGAAGCGCGAGGTGTCGACCTTGCGGATGCGGATGCGCGAGTTCTTCTCGCCGCTGACGATCAGCCGGTCGATCTTGGGGTCTTCCCAATGCTCGATGTTGAGCGCGTAGGTGACGAGGTCCTTGGCCTTGGCGTAGCCGGCGGCCTCGACCCAGCCGGCATAAGCCGGGCGGTGATGGCCCATCATCACCGTCGGCGCTTCGTCGAAACCTTCGATCTCCAGACCCGGCTCGTCCCACACCGACAGGCTGAACGGGCCCAGTGCCCGGGTCATGCTTTGGGTGCGCAGCCAATCCTCGGCGGTGGCGATCAAGGCGGCGGCACTGTCGGCGTCCAGCGCCTCGAACATCCCCCATTGGCCAGTACCGGCGCCCAAATGCTCGAGGACCAGATCATCGACCTGGGCGCTGATCCGGCCGGTGACCTTGCCCTCACGCTCGGCCAGCCACAGCTGGGCCTTGGCGTGCTGGAACCAGGGGTTGGCCTTGGCGTCGAGCAGGCCGTGGACCTCGCTCTTCAGCGGCGGCACCCAGGCCGGGTCGTCCCGATAGACGTCCCAGGCGAAGTCGACGAAGGCGGCGCGGTCACGTTTGGTCAGGACCGGGCGGATGAGAACGGGCTGGGTCATGGGCGCTGCTTGGCTGGCGTCCGGGCGCCGCGCAACCGGTTTCGCGCGACAAAGGCCCTCGCAGCGCCACGATGGCGCCACTATCTAAGGGCAATCGGCCAACCATCATGAGCAGCACCGCGACCCTCAAGAGCGCCTCGCCGCGCGACACCGCCCCGCCGCCGGCGGCCGCCGGCGCGCGCGCCGGCGACGACAAGGTGATGCTGAAGGCGGCCGCCAATCTGACCCGCGACCTCAACGCGCCGAAGCCGGCCATTTATTGGGCCGACATGCTCGGCTCGGCCCTGCTCGGCTATGCGGCGCTGTTCACGGCGATGATTGCCTCGACGTGGGTCGCCGTCGCCGCCGGCATCGTCGCCATTCTCGCTCTCTACCGCGCCGGCAGCTTCATCCACGAGCTGACCCACATCAAGCAGGGCGCCATCCCCGCCTTCAAGGTCGCCTGGAACGCTCTCGTCGGTGTGCCTTTGCTGATCCCGTCGTTCATGTACGAAGGGGTCCATAACCAGCACCACGCCAAGACCTATTACGGGACGGCCAACGACCCCGAATATCTGCCGCTGGCGCTGATGAAGCCGTGGACTTTGCCTGTGTTCCTCATCGTCGCATTGCTGGCGCCGGTCGGCATGCTGATCCGCTTCGGCATTTTGGCGCCGTTGTCGCTGCTGTCGCCGAAACTGCGCAAAGCGGTCGTCGAGCGTTACTCCGGGCTGCAGATCAACCCCAGTTTCCGCCGCCCGGCGCCGCGGGGCGAGTTCGCCCGCCAGTGGCGCTGGCAGGAGATGGCGGCGAGCCTGTGGGCGATCGCGCTGATCGTCCTGATCGCCACCGGCATCATTCCGCTGACGGCATTCCTGGTCTTCCTGGCGGTGGCGT
>DAIPLM010000022.1:5987-12701 GCA_036769205.1 Sphingomicrobium sp. | reverse complement strand
CGATGTGGATCATCTTGGTGCCGGTGTCGGCCTGCTGGCGGTTGTTGGTCAGCGCCACCGAATAGAATTCGCCGACGCTGCCGTTGCCCTTGAGGATGCAGCTCGGATATTTCCAGGTGATGGCACTGCCGGTCTCGACCTGGGTCCAGCTGACTTTCGAGCGGTCGCCGCTGCACAAAGCCCGCTTGGTGACGAAGTTGAAGATGCCGCCCTTGCCTTCGGCGTCGCCCGGGTACCAGTTCTGGACGGTCGAGTATTTCACTTCGGCATCCTCGTGCGCGAAGATCTCGACCACCGCCGCGTGCAGCTGGTTCTCGTCGCGGGTCGGCGCGGTGCAACCCTCCAGATAGGAGACATACGACCCCTTGTCGGCGACGATCAAAGTGCGCTCGAACTGGCCGGTGTTCTCGGCATTGATGCGGAAATAGGTCGACAATTCCATCGGGCAGCGGACGCCCTCGGGCACATAGACGAAGGTGCCGTCGGAGAAGACCGCGCTGTTCAAGCAGGCGAAATAATTGTCGCGCTGCGGGACGACGCTGCCCAGATATTTGCGGATCAGCTCGGGGTGCTCGCGGATGGCTTCGCTGATCGACAGGAAGATAACTCCGGCGGCGGCGAGCTCCTTGCGGAAGGTGGTGGCGACACTAACGCTGTCGAACACGGCATCGACCGCGACTTTCCGCGCGCCCTCGACGCCGGCGAGCACCTTCTGCTCCTCGAGCGGGATGCCGAGCTTTTCATAGACCCGCAGGATTTCCGGATCGACCTCGTCGAGGCTGCCGAGCTTGGGCTTCTTCTTGGGCTCGGCGTAATAATAGGCCGCCTGGTAATCGATCGCCGGCAGGTCGAGCTTGGCCCAGTCGACCTCCTCCATCTCCAGCCAGGCGCGGTAACCCTTCAAGCGCCACTCGAGCATCCACTCGGGCTCGTTCTTCTTGGCGGAGATGAAGCGGACGGTGTCCTCGCTCAAACCTTTGGGAGCGAATTCCTGCTCGATGTCCGAGGAGAAGCCCCATTCATAATCGGCAAGCTTCTCGGTTGCCTCATGGGCCTCGCGGTTCTTGAGGGTCTCGGTCATCGCGCCAGTTCCTGGAGCGAGACCGCGCCGAGCGCGCCGCGCACGGCATCGCCGACGACGCCCATATGCGGCTTGATCCGGCAATGGGCATCGAGCGCACAGTCGCTGCGGCCCTCGCTGCACACCGTCATCGCAAACGGCCCTTCGACCGCCTCGACGATGTCGGCCAGGCTGATGGCGCTCACTGGCCGCGCCAAAGCGAAGCCGCCGCCGGCGCCGCGCGCGCTCGACAGCAGGCCGGCGCTGGCCAGCAGGCCCATCAGTTTCTGCGCGGTCGGCAATGGCACGCCGGTCTCGCTCGACAGCTCGGTGGCGCTCAGCCGCGCGCTCGGCTCGCGGCGGGCGGCGGCGGTCATCAGCACGACCGCATAATCGGCGAGGTGGGTGAGGCGCATGGCTATATCGGAGCTTTCCAGTCCGATTTAGGCCTTTGCGCTATGAATGACAACCGTGACCCTGAACTTGTCTCATGTTCCATTCCTCCGCCGGGACCGGCGCCGCGATTTGAAGGATGGATGCTGAAACAAGTTCAGCATGACGGAAAGGAATGGGTTTGCCATAGCGAATGCAATGCGCCTTTACCCGCTCCTCAAACCGCTGATCTTCCGCCTCGACGCCGAGCGGGCGCATCGGACGACCATTGCCGCGTTGAAGTGGATGCCGAAGCGGCGTCCGCCGCAATTCGCCGCTTCGCTGACGACCAGCATCGCCGGCCTGGGCTTCCCGTCGCCGGTCGGACTCGCCGCCGGCTTCGACAAGGATGCGGAGGTGGCGGGCGCCATGCTCGGGCTCGGCTTCGGCTTCGTCGAGGTGGGCACGCTGACGCCGCTGCCGCAGGTGGGCAATTCGCCCCCTCGCCTGTTCCGGCTGACCGAGGATCGCGCCGTCATCAACCGCCTCGGCTTCAACAATCGCGGCCAGGCAGACGCGCTCGAGCGGCTGGCCAAGCGCGACCGCTCGCGCGGCATCGTCGGGGTCAACATCGGTGCCAACAAGGACTCCCCAGACCGCATCGCCGATTATGCCGCCGGGGTCCGCGCCATGGCGCCGGTCGCCGACTACCTCACCATCAACATCAGCTCGCCCAACACGCCGGGCCTCAGGCAATTGCAGGACGAAGGCGCTTTGCGGGCGCTGCTCGGGGCGGTCGCCGAGGAACGCCGCGAGGGCGGCCCGCCCATGTTTCTCAAAGTCGCCCCTGACCTCGGCGAGGGCGAGCCCGACCAGATCGTCCGAATCGCCATGCAGCACGGGATCGACGCGATCATCGTCGCCAACACAACGGTGACCCGCCCGCCGCTGCAGTCGCGCTACGCAAACGAAACCGGCGGCCTGTCGGGCAAGCCGTTGCGGGCGCTTGCCCTCGATGCCCTATGCCGGTTCCGCGCGGCCAGCGGCGGCGCTTTGCCGCTGATCGCCGCCGGCGGCATCGGCTCGGTCGAGGACGCCTGGGCCCGCATCCGCGCCGGCGCCAGCCTCGTCCAGCTTTATTCGGCGATGATCTACGAGGGCCCAGGACTCGCCCGCCGCATCGCCAAGGGACTCGCCGACAATGTCGCCCGCGAAGGCATGGCCAGCATCGCAGACGCCGTCGGCATCGACGCTAGCCGCTAGGCGGCAGGACCAGGACCACGCCCTCGCGCCGGGGATCGGCGCCGCCGTCGATCCGGCCGTCGCGGATCAGCACGCCGTGGACGCCCGAATCCTCGCCCTGGCCCGGCTTGAGGTCGATGCCCCGCTGGCGCAGGCCGGCCAGCACTTCGGCCGGGAATTTGCCGACCTCGCCCTGGAAACTGCCGCCGCGGGCGACGAGGTTCGGCGCGGCGATCGCCTGCTGCATCGGCAGGCCCCAGTCGATGGCGGCGACCAAAGTCTTGCCGACGAACGCCAGGATCGAGTTGCCGCCTGCCGAGCCGATGGCGCCGGCGAACTTGCCGTTCTTGGTCAGCAGGATCGTCGGCACCATCGACGAGCGCGGCCTTTTGCCCGGCGCCACTGCATTCACCGCCGGCCGGCCGTTGGCGTCGCGCGGTACGAAGGCGAAATCGGTCATCTCATTGTTGAGGAAGAAGCCGTCGACCATCCGCCCGGAGCCGAACACGCTTTCGACCGTCGTCGTCATCGACACGACGTTGCCGGCACCGTCGCGGATGATGAAGTGCGAGGTGCCGGTCGGCTCCAGCGTCGCGTCGCGGGCATAGACCGGCATCCCTTGCGGGTGGCCGGCTTCCGGCGGTGGCCCCGCCATCGCGCCGATCAATTTCGCCCGCTCGGCGATGTAGGCGGGGCTCAGCAGACCGCCGACATTGACCCCGACGAACGCCGGGTCGCCGACATAGGCATCGCGGTCGGCGTACATCAGCCGGCTGGCCTCGGCGAACAGGAACCAGGCCCGCGGGTCGGCTGGCCCGCGCTCGCCGATGTCGGTGCTGTCCAGCATCATCATCAGCTGGACGAGCGCGACCCCGCTCGACGGCGGCGGCGGCGCGCAGACGATATAAACACGGAAAGGACCGCACACCGGCTCGCGCTTGATCGGCTTGTAGTTGGCCAGATCGGCCATGGTCATCGACCCGGCGAGCGGCGCCTGGCGGGTGCGGGCGACGATTCTGGCCGCGGTCGACCCCTTGTAGAGCGCATCAGGGCCCTGTGTCGCCAGCCGCCGGAGGAAGTCGGCATAAGGCTTGTTGACCAACCGCTCGCCGGCTTCAAGCAGCGTCCCGTCCGGCTTCGAGAAATAGGCGATGACGTCGGGCGCCTGGGTCTCGGGCCAGTCGCTGTGGATCATGCGCGCGAGCCGGGAGCTGACGATGAAGCCTTGCCCGGCGGTGCGCTCGGCATCGCTGAACAGGCTGCTCCACGGCAATTTGCCGCGCTCGTGATGGGCAACAGCCAGCATCTTCACCGCTCCCGGGACGCCCGTCGCCCGGCCGCTCAGCAGCGCCGTCGCGAACGGCAGCGGCTTGCCGGCGACATCGAGGAACATCGATTCGCTGGCCTGCGCCGGCGCCACCTCGCGGCCGTCGTAAACCACGACCTTACCGGTGCCGGCATCGTAATAGGTCAGGAAGGCGCCGCCGCCGAGGCCGGAGCTTTGCGGCTCGACCAGCGACAGCATCGCCTGCACTGCGATCGCCGCGTCGACGGCGCTGCCGCCGCGCTTGAGCACCTTTTGTCCCGCCTCGGCGGCGAGCGGATTGGCGGCGATGACGAACGGCGCCTGGCTTGCGGCGGCCACGTTCGGCGGCCTCGCCGCGCCGGTGGCGCAACTGGCAAGGCAGGCGAAGGCGAGAAGGCAGGTCGACAAGCGAAACAACAGCATGGCGCCGCGCCTAGCCCAGCCGCCTTCGCCGACCAAGCCCGCAATCGGCCGGCTGGCGCTCATCCGCATATGGGGTAAGAAGCGGCCATCCGCGGGGAAACGCATGGTACGCCAACTCGAACATTTTCCGAATCTCGTCAGCATGTTCTTCACCCGCGCGGGCGAGCGCGGCGACAAACCCTTTTTGTGGGCGAGGACCGGCGGCCGCTGGCAGTCCTTGAGCTGGAACGAGGTCGCGCGGCAGGTCGCGGCGCTCGCCGCCAGCCTGGCGCGGCTGGGGCTGGAGAGAGGCGACCGGGTGATGCTGGTCAGCGAAAACCGGCCGGAATGGCTGATCGCCGACCTCGGCATCATGGCCGCCGGCTGCGTCACCGTGCCGACCTACACCACCAACACCACCCGCGACCACCAGCACATCCTCGGCAATTCGGGCGCGCGCGCGGTCGTCGTTTCATCGCAGAAACTGGCGACAACTCTGGTCCCGGCGGTGATGTTCGCCTCGGAATGCCGCCACATCATCGGCATCGACGATATCCGCACCGGCCAGAGCCAGGACGTCGCCCAATTCCACCATTGGGCCGAGCTAGTCGACGGCCCGGCCGATGTCGGCGCCACCGCCACCGAAGCCGGCAAGGTCGGCCGCGACGACCTCGCCTGCCTGATCTACACGTCGGGCACCGGTGGCGCCCCACGCGGGGTGCGGCAGCACCACGGCATGATCCTGCACAATGTCGAAGGCTGTATCGACATCATCTCGACCGACTTTGGCTGGGAGGAGGAGGTGTTCCTGTCCTTCCTGCCGGCCAGCCACGCCTATGAGCATACCGGCGGCCAGCACTTCCCGGTCGCGCTCGGCGCCGAGATTTATTACGCCGAAAGCCTCGAAAAGCTCGCCGCCAACATCGAGGAAGTGCAGCCGACGATCATGGTCGTCGTCCCCCGTTTGTTCGAGATGCTGCGCGCCAAGATCATGAAGACGATCGAGAAGGATGGCGGCCTCAAGGCCTATCTGATGGACCGCGCCATCGCCATCGAGGCCAGGCGCTACGCCGGCAGGTTCAACCCGCTCGATCTGCCGATGGACGGCATCCTGTCGCTGACCCTGCGCAAGAAGGTTCGCGACAAGTTCGGCGGGCGGATGAAGGCGATGGTGTCCGGGGGCGCGCCGCTCAATCCCGACGTCGGCCTGTTCTTCCAGGCGATGGGGCTGCCGATGCTGCAGGGCTATGGCCAGACCGAGGCCGGGCCGGTGATCAGCTGCAACCGGCCCCAGGCGGGCATCCGCATGGAAACCGTCGGCCCGCCGCTGATGAACACCATGGTCGCCATCGCCGAGGACGGCGAGATCATGGTCCAGGGCGAGAACGTCATGCACGGCTATTGGCGTAACCCGGAGGAAACCGCGCGGGTGCTCTACGACGGCTGGCTGCACACCGGCGACGTCGGCCATCTCGACGCCAAGAGCCGGATCGTCATCACCGACCGCAAGAAGGATCTGATCGTTCTCGACAAGGGCGACAATGTCTCGCCGCAGCGGGTCGAGGGAATGCTGACCCTGCAGCCGGAGATCGCTCAGGCGATGGTCTATGGCGACCGCCATCCCTATCTGGTTGGCCTCATCGTCCCCGATTCCGAGTTTGCCGGCGCGGCCGATTTGCAGCAGCGGCTCGGGCGCGCCGTCGACCGCGTCAATGCCGAGCTGTCGGTGACCGAGAAGGTGCGCCGCTTCATCCTCGCCGACGCCGCCTTCACGGTCGACAACGAGCAATTGACGCCGTCGATGAAAATCCGCCGCCACGTCATCCGCGCCGCTTACGGCGAGCGGCTGGACGCGCTTTACAAGAAGTAGAGCGTCAGCTGGCTTTGTAGGGCACGAAATCGCCGAGCGCGCAGGCGCCGACCGACATCCCGGAGGTATTGTCGACCACCGTCGCCAGATCGCCGCGGCACAATTGCGGGCCGAAGTTCCTGGTCACCAGCGCCCGCCCGCTCTGCTGCAGATTGTTGCAGCCGCCGAGCGGATGGTTGACGTAAACCGTGCGGCCGTCGCGGAACAGGATGGTGTTGTCGTCGATAATGGTCATGTCGTTCGAGCGATAGGTGGGCAGGCATTTCTCGGCCTTGCCCGGCACCTTGCCGGCGAGCAAATGGTCATATTGCCGCTGGGCCGAGGCCGAGCGCTGGGCCGGCTCGCTGGCGGTGGCGCAAGCGCACAGGCCGATGACGGCGGTGGCCAGCATGAAGACGCGCATCTTCGAGTCCCCTTCGTTGGTCTTCGCCCCTTATAACGCATCAAGCGCCGTTTGGGATT
>DAIPLM010000022.1:4715-5977 GCA_036769205.1 Sphingomicrobium sp. | reverse complement strand
GTGGCGTCAGCGCACAGGCCGATGACGGCAGTTGAAAGCATGATCACGCGCATGGTCCATCCCCTTGGTTGGTCGTCGCCCCTTATAACGCATCAAGCGCCGTTCGGGATTAACCGAAGCTGTCTTTCCGCGTCCGCAGCCGCGCAAGTTCATCGATTGAATTTGCCCGCATGAATGGGTTGGTGGCGCGCTCCTCGCCAATTGTGGTCGGCAGGGTTACCTCTCCCCGCTCGCGCGCTTCCGCGACCGCGGACATTCGTTCGGCGAGCGCCGTATTGTCGGGCTCGACCGTCACGGCGAAGCGGGCATTGGTGAGCGTATATTCGTGGCCGCAATAGACCTTGGTCTCGGCGGGCAGCGCCGCCAGCCGCTGGATATTGGCGTGCATCTCGACCGCCGTGCCCTCGATGAGCCTGCCGCAGCCCATGTCTAACAAGGTGTCGCAGACGTACATCATCCCGGCGGCCTCGAAATGATAAGCGACATGACCGGCGGTATGCGCCGGAATTTCCCACACGGCCGCCTCATGGGCTCCGACCCGGATGCGATCGCCTTCGCCGACGATTCGGTCCGGCTGGTAAACTCGGCGCACTTCCTCCGGCCCGGTGACTGGCGCGCCCGTTGCGTCATGGATCGCCTGGTTGCCGCCAGTGTGATCGGGATGCCAGTGGGTGTTGAGGATTTGGCCTAGCCGCCAGCCGCGCGCTTTGGCCGCCTCCAGCACCGGCGGCCCGATCGACGGATCGACCGCCGCCGTCTCGCCGCTCGCCTCGTCGTGAATCAGCCAGACATAATTGTCGCGCAGCACCGGCACCGGCACAACCGTCAGCTCAGGCATCACCATTCGCCCGTGCTCGGCATCGACGCCCACGGCTCGGCCGGTGCCAGGCTGGCGCCCTTTTGCAACAGCTCGATCGAGATGGCGTCGGGGCTGCGGACGAACGCCATGCGACCGTCGCGCGGCGGTCGGTTGATGGTGACGCCGGCCTCCAGCAGCCGCTGGCAGGTCTCGTAAATATCATCGACCTGGTAAGCGAGATGGCCGAAATTGCGGCCGCCGGCATAGCCACTCTCATCCCAATTATGGGTCAGCTCGACCTCGCCGTCGTCGTCGCCGGGCACCCCGAGAAAAATCAGGGTAAAGCGGCCCTGCTCATTATCCACGCGTCGCCGCACCTCGAGGCCGAGGAGGTTGAAGAAGCGGATGGTCGCGTCCGGGTTGGATACGCGCAGCATGGCATGCAGGAACTTCATTCCTTGCC
>DAIPLM010000022.1:0-4705 GCA_036769205.1 Sphingomicrobium sp. | reverse complement strand
GGGTGGTCACCTGGTTGGTAACCTTCAGCGGCACGTCCGGCATCGCCAGCGCCCGCCGGGCGGCGTCGCCGGACTTGCCCATGGGGTCGGCGGCGGCGGCACGGCTCCAATAATCGCGCGCGCGGGCGTCGTCGCCGGCGAACTGGAAGACATGGCCAGCCTCGAACAATATTGTCGGGTCGTTGGGCTCGAGCGCCAGCGCCCGGCCAATGGCGAGCTTGGCGGTCGCCGGGTCGTTCTCGCGGATCGCCAAAGCGGCGGAGAAATACCACAGGAAGGGGTCCTGACCGATAGTCTCGGCGGCGGCGGCAACTTTCGCCCGCGCGGTTTTCAAGTCGCCCTGCGCCTCGGCGGAGCGGGCGCGGTCGAGCAAGGCCTCCCCACGCTGGTCGGCGAGCAGCCCGGTGCCGGCCAGCGCCTTGTCGAGCGCCAGTGCCGCCTTGCCCGGCTGGCCGGCGGCGATCCACATATTGCCGGCGGCGGCGAGCATGCGGTCGGCCTCGGGCTCGCCGGGCTTGAGCATGTCGGCCGCGGCCTCGAACCCGGCGGCGGCGTCGGCGAAGTGGCCGCCCTTTTGCGCGTCGATGGCGACGCAGACTTTCTGGGCGACGCCCGATTCGCCTTCGCAAGCGGCCGGCGAAGCGGCGGCGAGCAAAGCGGCGGCGAGCAGGATCATGCAATCTTCTCCGCGAGCACGGCGATCGTCCGCACGCTGGCCTCGATTTCGTGCGGCTTCGACAGCCGATGGTCGCCCCACTTGATGATCGTCAGCTGGACATCGCCTGAATGAATGTCCTCCAATAACCGGACTGGAACTCCGATCGGCACCTCTCCGTCCTTGTCACCGTGGATCAGGCGCACCGGGCAGCTGATCAGGATCGGGCTGCGCAGCAGGCGCAATGGGGTGCCGGAGGCGACCAGGCGGGCATAGGTGACCTGCGGCGGCCCGCCGTTATGACCGGGTCGCTCGAACCGGGCCGTCGCGACCAGGGATTCGCGCTCTTCCGGCGAGATTCCCCAGTCGGTGAAGTCGGGCGCGGCGGCAATGCCGACGACGCCCTTGACCCGGTTTGGCCGTTTCAACGCCGCATGCAGCGCCAGCCAGCCTCCCATCGACGAGCCGATGACCAGCACCGGCCCCTCGATGAGTATGTCGATTGCCGAGACGACCTCGTCGAGCCAGCGGTCGAGCGTCCCTTCCGCCAGATCGCCGCCCGACGAGCCGGTGCCCGAATAATCGAGGCGCAGAAAAGCAAGCCCGGCGGCGGCGGCGAAGGCGTCGATCTCGACCGCCTTGGTCCCTTCCATGTCCGAGGCATAGCCGGGTAGGAAAACCAGGGCCGGACCCTGCACCTTGGGCTTGGCCGGGCGCAGGCGATAAGCAATCCGGCGGCCGTCGCCGGGGTCGAAATAGGACAAAGGGGCGGGCTCGGGCTTGGGAACGTTGGTCATGGGCGGCCCATAGAGCCGCGCGCGCCGTCCTAGAAGGCCTCAAATCGCTTTCGACTGATGCTGGGTGGGCGAGGAAAAGACTTCCTCGATGGCGAGGCCGAACAATTCGGCGATGCGGAAGGCGAGCGGCAGCGAGGGATCGTACTTGCCGGTCTCGATCGCGTTGACGCTCTGCCTCGAGACGCCGAGCCGGTCGGCGAGGTCGCCTTGGCTCCAGTTGCGGCCGGCGCGCAGGACCTTGAGGCGGTTGGTCATGCGCACGACCCCGCCGCGCCGATGGTCAGTTTGTTGTAGAGCGCACCGACACCCAATCCCATGAACCAGAAGAAAGCGGCGCCGAAGCCGCCATTGCCCGGCGGCACCAGGTCGAAGTTCTGCAGGAACTCCCAGATCGTCATCACCGTCAGGCAAAATCCGGTGGCGACCAGCGACTGGCGAACGTGCAGCAGGCGGATGAACTCGTCCGGCTCCTCGACCAGCAGCCGCATCACCGCCCAGAAGACGCCGATGATCGGCAGTGCCGGCAGGATCGCCAGCGCATAGGCCGGGATGCCGTGGACGGCGCCGGCCCGGAACAACCTCACGGCGACGAACAGGCTGATCAGATAGAAGGTCATGAGGATGAGAAGGCGCACCACGTAGCGGCGCGCGGCGGGGCTGCGATAGGCGGCCATGGGTCAAGCTCCTTTTGCATTCAGTAAAGGTCGCTTTACATATCACCTCGTCGTATGTCCAGCGTCCTTTACCAAGTCATGGCGGTTGAGGCCGCCGCTTGCCGCCGCTACATGCGCAGGCGATGAGCGCCATGTTCCAGATCCGCCTGCCTGACGGCTCGGTGAAGCCGATGCCCGAAGGCTCGACCCCGGCCGACGTCGCCGCGGCGATTGGGCCCGGCCTGGCTAAGGCGGCGCTGGCGGCGCGTGTCGATGGCGAGGTGCGCGACCTCCACCGCCCGTTTGAGGGCGACGCCGAACTGGCCTTGATCACCTCGCGCGACGAGAAAGACGCGCTTGAACTGGTCCGCCACGACTTCGCCCATCTCCTCGCCGAAGCGGTGCAGAATCTTTTCCCTGGCACTCAGATCACCTTCGGGCCGGCGACCGACGATGGCTTTTATTACGATTTCGCGCCGGCGCCCGGACGCGGCCAGTTCACCGAGGAGGAGCTGCCCGCCATCGAAGCCGAGATGCGCCGGCTGATCGCCGCCGACGCGCCGTTGGTCCGCGAAGTCTGGGACCGGGCCAGCGTCCGCGAGCATTTCGAGAAGACCGGCGAGGCGTTCAAGGCGGAATGGGTGATGGAGCTGCCCGAGGGCGAGCCGATCACCATGTACCGCACCGGCGGCGAAGGCGGCTGGATCGACCTTTGCCGCGGGCCGCACCTCGCTTCGACCGGCAAGCTCGATCCGCAGGCGTTCAAACTGACCCGCGTCTCCGGCGCCTATTGGCGCGGCGATCCGAAAAACCCGATGCTGAGCCGCATCTACGGCACCGCCTGGCTCAGCAAGAAGCAGCTCGACGCTTACCTCGTCCGGTTGGAGGAAGCGGGCAAGCGCGACCACCGCAAGATCGGCCAGGAGATGGACCTGTTCCACCTCCAGCCCGAGGCCCATGGCAGCGTCTTCTGGCACGCCAACGGCTACATCATCTGGCGCGAGCTCGAGGCCTATATGCGCCGCCGCCTCGACGCCGCCGGCTATCAGGAAGTGAAGACCCCGCAGCTGATGGACGCGCGGCAGTGGGAGAAGAGCGGCCACTGGGGCAAGTATCGCGAGAACATGTTCATCGTCCCCGACGAAATCCCGTCGGGCGAGGATGACGAGGCGATCCTGTCGGGCGACGCCGATCTGATGGCCTTGAAGCCGATGAACTGCCCGGCGCACGTGCTGATCTTCAACCAGGGCATCAAGAGCTATCGCGACTTGCCATTGCGGCTCGCCGAATTCGGCTGCTGTCATCGCAATGAGCCGCACGGCGCCTTGCACGGCATCCTGCGCGTCCGCCAGTTCACCCAAGACGACGCCCATATTTTCGTCCGCGAGGACCAGTTGGTTGCCGAAGTGGTCGCCTTCTGCGACCTGCTCGACAGCGTCTATCGCGACCTCGGCTTCGACCAATATGCGATCAAGCTGGCGCTGCGCCCCGACAAGCGCTTCGGCTCGGACGCGATGTGGGACTGGTCGGAGCAGAGCTTGCGCGACGCCGTCGCCGCGGCCGGCCGCAACAGCGAGGAGTTCGGCTGGGAGGAGCTGCCCGGCGAAGGCGCTTTCTATGCGCCCAAGCTCGAGTTCCACCTGTCCGATGCCATCGGCCGCACCTGGCAGGTCGGCACCATCCAGACCGATACCGTCCTGCCCGAACGGCTTGATGCCAGCTATGTCGGCGAGGACGGCGCCCGCCACCGGCCGGTGATGCTCCACCGCGCCATCATCGGCACCTTCGAGCGCTTCATCGGCATTCTGATCGAGCATTATGCCGGCAAATTCCCGCTGTGGCTGGCGCCGGTGCAGGCGGTGGTGGCGACCATCGTTTCGGATGCCGATGATTATGCGGGCGAAGTGCTGGCGAAGCTGCGGACCGCCGGCATCCGCGCCGAGGCCGACCTGAGGAATGAGAAGATCAACTACAAAGTGCGCGAACACAGCCTCGCCAAGGTCCCGCTGCTGCTCGTCGTCGGCAAGCGCGAGGCCGAGGAAGGCACCGTCGCCCTGCGCCGGCTGGGCAGCGAGGATCATCAGAGGATGATGAGCCTCGACGAAGCGGCGCGGATGATCGCCGATGAAGCGATTCCGCCCGACCTGCGTTAGACTGACGCCGTGCCGCAACATTGCGGCGCAAAAATCGGCGCAAAAGCGACGCCGCTACTTCCCTTAGGGGGCCGGAAGCCTTACCTCGCGCCGGCAACCAACGACTCCAGGAGAGTGTCTTATACGTCCGCCCATGACGCGCCGCCCATTGGCGCCGCCGGCTTTGTCCGGCCCCCGCTACAATGAGTTCATCCAGTCCCAGAAGGTCCGGGTGATCGACGAAAATGGCGAGAATCTGGGCGTCATGTTTACGCGCGAAGCCATGGAGCAGGCCGCCGGAGTCGGCCTCGACTTGGTCGAAATCTCCCCCAATGCCGACCCGCCGGTCGCCAAGTTCCTCGATATCGGCCGCTACAAATACGAGGCCCAGAAAAAGGCCAACGAGCAGCGCAAGAAGCAGAAGACGCAGGAGATCAAGGAGATCAAGATGCGTCCGAACATCGACGA
>DAIPLM010000188.1:0-3513 GCA_036769205.1 Sphingomicrobium sp. | reverse complement strand
AAGTTCGCCGGCACCGGCGAGGGCATCGACGCGCTCGAGGCCTTCCATCCGGACCGCGTCGCTGGCCGCATCCTCGGCATGGGCGACGTCGTTTCGCTCGTCGAGCGCGCCGCCGAGACGGTCAAGATCGAGGATGCCGAGAAGATCGCCGCCAAGATGGCGAAGGGCAAGTTCGACCTCGACGACCTCCGCATGCAGATTTCGCAGATGCAGCGGATGGGCGGGCTGGGTGCTCTCGCCAAGATGCTGCCGGGGATGAAGGCGCTGAGCGGCCCGGGCAATGTCGACGACAAGGCGCTGGTGCGGCTGGAAGCGATGATGAGCTCGATGACCGCCAGGGAGCGCAGCCGGCCCGATATCATCAACGCCAAGCGCAAGATCCGCGTCGCCAAGGGCAGCGGCACGACCGTCCAGGAAGTCAACAAGCTGCTGAAAATGCACCAGGAAATGGAAAGTGCGATGAAGCGGCTGAAGAAGATGGGCGGCTTCGGCAAGCTCGCCGCCATGTTCGGCGGCGGCGGCATGGAGCAGGCGCTGGGCGGGATCGGCCAGGGCGGCCAGCAGCCGGGCGGAATGCCGGGGTTGCCCGGGCTTCCGGGCGGCGCCTCGCCGTTCAACCTGCCTCCGGGTTTCGATAAATTTGGTAAGAAATAACAGCGTTTTGGAAAAAGGACTTAAGATATGGCACTAGCAATTCGTTTGACTCGAGGCGGCGCCAAGAAGCGGCCTTATTACCGCATCGTCGTCGCCGACAGCCGCGCCCCGCGCGACGGCCGTTTCATTGAGAAATTGGGCACCTACAACCCGCTGCTGGCGAAGGATTCGCCCGAGCGGGTCAAGCTCGACGCCGAGCGCATCTCCCACTGGCTGAGCGTCGGCGCTCAGCCGTCCGACCGAGTCCTGCGCTTCCTCGATGCCGCCGGCATCCGCGAGCGCGCCCCGCGCAACAACCCGCAAAAGGCGGTCCCGGGCGAGAAGGCCAAGGAGCGCGCCGAGGAGCAGGCGAAGAAGGCCGCCGACGCCGAAGCCGCCGCCAATGCGCCGGCGCCGGAACCGGTCGCCGAGGCGCCCGCTGAAGACATTGCCGAGGCTCCGGCCGAAGTGATCGCCGAGGAGCAAGCCCCGGCCGACACCGCCGACATTCCGGCCGAGGAAATCGTCGCCGAGGAAACAGTCGCCGAGGAAGCCGCCGCCGAAGCCAGCGCCGGCGAGGAAGCACCCGCCGAGCCGATCGCCGAGGAAGCGGTCGAGGCCGCCATCGAGGCATCCGCTGGCGAGGAAATCCCCGCCGAGGCGGCGGCGCCCGCCGTCGAAGCCGACAATGAAGGCGCGAGCGCCGAAGCTCCGGCTGAGGGCGCCGACATCGGCGCCGCAGACGGCTCGCCCGAGGCGGTCGAGGGCGAGGCCGAGGCGAAGGCGGAGTAGACCGTGCATTCCTCCCTGCGAGCGAAGCTCGTGGGGAGGGGGACCATGCGGAGCATGGTGGAGGGGCGCAGCGTCAAGGCAACTGGCCCCTCCACCGCCTTCGGCGGTCCCCCTCCCCATCGCTGCGCGACAGGGAGGAATTAGTGCGTCGCATCGCGCTGGCCGCGGTCGCCGGGGCCCATGGCATCAAGGGCGAGCTCAAGCTCAAATTGTTCGGCTCGGCCGACAGCCTGGCGGCGCAGACGAGGATCTTTGTCGGCGGCCGCGAAGCAGAACTGAAAAGCTTCCGCGCCGCTGGCAAGGGCGCCATCGCCCGCCTTGACGGCGTCGACGACCGCTCGGCCGCCGAGGCCTTGCGCGGCAGCTTGCTCGAAGTCGATCGCGCCTCCTTGCCGCCGCTGGCCGAGGGCGAATATTATCATGCCGATCTGATCGGGCTGAAAGCAGTCGATCGAGACGGATCGGATGTCGGCATCGTCGTCGCCGTCGAAAATTACGGCGCCGGCGACCTGCTCGAAATCGAACTGGCGGGCGGCAAAAAGTCGCTGATTCCGTTCAAGCCGGGCATCGCCGATCTAGTCGACGGCCGCATTGTCCTCGACCGCGACTTCCTCGCGTAGCATCGGCGCCTGCTCGGCCAGATCGTTGCGGATGGTCGTTGCGGCGACGCCGCCTTCGCCCATCGCATGGCTGATCTGGTCGAGGCCCTTGACGACGTCGCCAGCCGCATAGACGCCGGGGACGCTGGTCCGCTGGTTGGCGTCGACGGTGATGCAGCAGTCGGTGCTCAGCGCCGCCCCGACCATTTCGGCGAGCTGGATGTGGGTGTCGGAGCCGAGCGCCGGATAAACACTGTCGAAGGTGAAATGGCCGTCGGCGGTGTCGACGACGATGAACTCGGCGGAGATGGCGACCGCTTCTGTCGGGCCATCGGCGCAGTCGATCCCCGCCGCCTTGAGCTTCTGCTGGTCCCCTGGCTTGAGCCGCAGCGCCTTGTCGGGGGCGATCAGGGTGACGTCGGCGGTGAAGCTCCTGAGGAACAGGGCCTCGGCGACGCCATGACTGTCGCTGCCGATCACCCCGACCTTCTTGTCGGTGACCTCATAGCCGTCGCAGATCGGGCAATAGCGGATGAGGCCGCGGGCCAAAGCGTCGTCGTGCAGCGCCTCATCCATCGGCGGCCGGCGGTTGGTGACGCCGGTGGCCAGCAGGACGCTCCGGGCCTGGACCTCGCCCGATCCCCAGGTAGCGGTGAACAGGCCGGTCGCGGCGTCGCGCTCGAGCCTGGTGACGAACTCCGTCAGCATCTTGGCGCCATATTTGCAGGTCTGCTCGCTCATTCGGCCAAGCAGTTCCGTCCCGCTGATGCCATCGGGAAAGCCGGCATGGTTGCGCGTGCAGGGAATCAAGGCCGCGCGGCTCTTGCCGCCATCGATGACGAGGATGTCGAGGTGAAAGCGGGCCAAATAGATGGCCGCGGTCAGCCCTGCCGGGCCGCCGCCGATGACCAGGCAGTCGAGGGGTTTGTCGCCGTTCATTGGCGGCCTAATGGATTGCCGCGCCCCCGGTTCCGGATTAGCGCCGCGCCATGCCGTTCGCCGCCACCGTCCTCACCCTTTACCCGGAGATGTTTCCGGGACCGCTGGGCATGAGCATCGCCGGGCGGGCGCTGGGAGAGGGGGCGTGGTCGCTGGAAACGGTTCAGATCCGCGACTTTGCCACCGACAAGCATCGCAGCGTCGACGACACGCCGGCCGGCGGCGGGGCGGGGATGGTGCTGCGCGCCGACGTGCTGGCGGCGGCGCTCGACAGCGTTGCGGACGCGCGGCCGAAGCTGGCGCTGACGCCTCGCGGCAAGCCGCTGACCCAGGCCCGCGTTCGCGAGCTGGCGGCGGGCGAGGGGGTGGTCCTGCTGTGCGGCCGCTTCGAAGGGTTCGACGAGCGGATCTTCGAAGCGCGCGAGGTCGAGGAAGTGTCGGTCGGCGACTATGTGCTGTCGGGCGGCGAGCTCGGCGCCATGGTCATCCTCGACGCTTGCGTTCGCCTGCTCCCCGGGGTAATGGGCGCGGCCTCCAGCGGAGAGGAGGA
>DAIPLM010000021.1:0-12753 GCA_036769205.1 Sphingomicrobium sp. | reverse complement strand
GCACGCAATACCAGCCGCAACCTCATCCGACCGATAAATCCAACTGCTGGATGATCAGCCGCCACTCGTCCAGGTCGGCGAGCATGGCGCGGGCCGATTGCTCCATCAGATCGGCCGAGCGGTTGAGGCTGGCCTTGCCGCTGCCCATCTGGTCGCGGATCGCCGCCAGCGTGCTTGCCGTCGACCGCGAGCGCAGGGCGCTGGCGCCGAAATCGCCCTGGAAGCGGATGCCGAAGATGGCGGTGCCGACCGCCGGCAATCCCGCCGACAGCAAGGTGAACCAGTCGTTGGTGTTCTGCACCCAGTCGGGGTCGTAGATCAGGCCGAGAATAACGATGAGCGAAGAGACCAAAGTGGCGACGAACAGGCCCATGCCGAAGCGCGCCAGCCGCCGGTCGAGCGTTTCGATCTGGCGGGCGCTGCGCTGGTTATAGGCGATCTGCGGCTCCAGCTCATGGGCGATGATGGCGCTGGTCAGCTCGGCGCTGTTCTCCGGGCCGATGCGGCCGTGCGGGCAGCCGAGCGCGCGCCAGACGCTGGCCGCGTACCAATCGATCCAGCGCCGGGCGACCGGGTTGGCGGCACTCCCCGGCGGGTCCGGGGCGGCGATGCCAAGCAGCTTCAGGCTGCGCAGCGGCCGCAGGCGCTCGGCCAGCTGGCGATAGTCGAGCCAGCGGCGATGCCATTCCTGGCGGATGCCCATGCCTGTATTGATGATGATCGCCAGCGTGATGACGATCTCGACCATCGCCAGGTGCAACTTGGACGCCGGCAAGGCGAAGGACGACAAACCGAGGAGGACCGCCGCGGCGGCGAGCACGAAGTTGAAGATGTGGCCGCTGCGGAAGGTCTGCGCGTAATAGGTCGCCATGCGGTCGGCCCAGCCATAGGCTTTCTCGAGCAGCTCAAGCGGCGCTGAGACGCCGTGGCAGTCGCTGCAACCGGCCAGGAAATTGCGCCATTCCTCATCGATCGCCGCGCTCGACTTGGCCTCCCGCCAGTGGTTCGACCGCAGCCGGCCGATGCCGGTCAGCGCCAGCAGGATCGGATATTCCAGCCGCAGCCGCACCCGGCGCTGCCGTTCGGCCGTGAATTGAGCATGGAAGCGCCGCTCGCGGGTGCCCGGCGGCAGCGACAACATCGCTTCCAGCAGCAGCGCCAGATCCTCCCCGCCGAACGGGCGGTGGACGTTGACGTCGTGGCCGGTGCGGGTGACGACGTTCGGGTCGAAGGCGCTCCACAGGATTTCGCACGGGAGGCTGGAATCGACCGGCAAATGGACGATGGCGGTGCCGCGCGCGAGCGCCAGCTCGACGACTTCGGCGGTCCCGCCCCGGCCGCGCGGCGGCAGCCCGTCCCAGACCGCGATCAGAATGTCGCAATGGGCGACGGTGCCGCGGCCGGCCATGACATAAGCTTCCAGCGGGTCTCGCGGGTCGCCGGGCAGCTCCAGCATGCAGCTGGCGGCCTCGACCAGCTGATGGAATCTCCGGGCGCTGTCGTCGTCGTTGAAGTCGGCGAGATAGCTGGCGCGGTCGAACGGCAGCACCGCCTGCAACTGCCAGCCGAGCGTCAGCGCCGCTTCCGCCGCCATCTGGTCGGCGCCCTCGGCCAGCGGCGACACCAAGGTGAACAAAGGCGGCTGGCGTGAGAACAGCTCCTGCTCGCGATCATGCAAGGCCTTGGCCTCGGCCTCGATCCGCGCCAGCACATCGGCGATCCGCGCCTCGACGCCGGCGCGCTCGGCGGCCGGGATCGCTTCCAATCGGTGCCCAGTGACGCCGACCGTCAGCGCGAAGGGCAAGCGGGGTGGGCCGGCGCGGACGTCCTTGGTCACGGCCAGGAAGCCTCGCCGGTCAGGCGAAGTATTGATAGCCGACGGCAATCACCAGCGCGAGGCTGATGGCCAGCATCGTCGATGGCGCTGTCGCAAAGTCGGAGAAACTGTCCCATCGATTGATCCCGCTGTTCTGGTTCTCGCCGATCGGATCATAGGGGATCAGGTGCACGCCCGGCCCGGTCGCCGTCCGGTCGACGAAATTGATGGAGAAACTGAAAAACGACTTATCGACGTTGGTGTTGACGGCCCGCAGATGGTTGGGCGCCGAATGCTCGGCATGGAAAATCGGATCGGGCGTGTTGGGCGGCCGCGTTTTCGGGCACTCGGGAATATGGGTCTGATCGCCCCACGCGACCCACAGGGCGTCGTCGGGGTCCTGCGCGAACTGCAAGGTCATCCCCTTTTCCTGGACGAGCTTGAAGTGGACCTCGTGCTCATCGCCTGGGTACATTTGCTCATTATACTTGTTGAAGACGATGCTCTCGAGCTTGCAGCCATTGGCGCTTTCCATATGGAAATCGACGCCGTTCGGCTTGTCTGAATCGCGCTTCGCGAAAATGACGATGTGCTTCTCTTTCCTGGCCATGTGCCCCTCCCTGCTTGCTGTTGAACCTAGATACCCTGGCGGAATCCCATTGCCGCCAACCTCGCCTTGATGGCCCGTGCCTCCGCCGTCCGGCCAAGCCTGTTGAGCAGCTCGGCGCGCTCGATGAGCTCGCCCGGACGTTCGGCTACGGACTTTGGCAGCGCATTGAACCCGGCGGTCCAGGCGGCCTTGGCCGCGGCCGTTTCCCCGCGCTTGCGGGCGACATCACCGACCAGCCGCTGTGCCGCCGCGGCCTCGTATCGGTCGTCCATGCTCGGCCGGCGGGCCTCGGACAGCGCCGACCGCAGTGCCTGGTCGGCGAGCGACGCGGCTTCCTCGTTGGCACCGGCCGCCAGCGCCAGGCTGGCGCGGACCGTCAGGCAATCGCGGTGGAGGTCGCGCCAGGAGGCGACGCTGGTGTCGCGCATCAGCAACCGGCCGGCAAGGTCGCAGCCCGAGCGGGCCTGGACGCCGGCTTGATCCAGCCGCCCAAAGGCAATCAACGTCTTCGCCAGCGCCATTTTCGATGCCGCTGCATTTTCCACCCAGCGCATGTTGTCCGGCTCGGCCGGGATCAGCGCCTCGGCCTTGGCAACGGCGGACTGGAGGTGGTCGAGCGCGGGCCGCAGTTCGCCTTTCGACGCGAACAGCCGACCGAGCGCCTGTTCGGCGACGATGGCATGGTCGCGGTAGAGGACGTCGCGGCCGGCCGCATTGAGCCGGGCGAGGAGCGCGAGTTGCCGCTCGCGCTGGGCGATGGCGTCATCGAGCTTGCCCTCGGCGCGCCTGGAGTCGGCCAGCCAGGCAAGGTCGCGGGAGAAATTCTGCTGGTAGTCCCGATTGCCGGGTTGGCCGGCGGCGACGCGCTCGATGGTCGCCAGCGCCTTCTGGAATTGGGCCGACGCATCGGCGAAGCGGCGCCTGGCGAGGTAAACGATGCCGAGTTGGGCATCGGCATATTGGGTTTCCATCCGCCAGCGAATCTCGCCGGGATCGATGGCGGCCATGCGATAGGCGAGGCGCTGATATTCCTGGGCGGACGCCTCGGCCGCGTTGAGCAGGCCGCGCTGGCGGCCGATTTCGCCGACCCAGAAGACATTCTGCGCATGCTCGAAAAGGCGCTGCGGGTCGTCGGGGGCGCGGCGGACCATCTCGGCGGTGCCGGTCATCGCCTCGGCATAGCGGGCGCGGGCGCCGTCGAGATCGCCGCGGGTCTGGGCGATTTCGCCCATCATCGTCAGCGCCCGGCTGCGCTGGACCAGCGCCGCATCCGATAGCTCCGATTTGTCCTGCTTGGCAAAATATTCGAGTGCCCGCGAGCCGACGGCGTCGAGGGCATCGAGCTTGCCGATCGGTTCCAGCTTCTCGCGCAGGTCGCCGAGCATGAAGCTGACCAGGCCTTCGGCTTCGCGCCGTTGATCGCGCGCTTCGTCTCGTTTGTCGAAGGCGAAGACGGCAAGCCCGCTGGTCAAGGTCATGCCCGCCAGCGAAGCCGCCGCGACATAGGTTAGCCTTTTCTGCCGTCGCTGCTGGTCACGCCGGACCAGTTCGTCGAGGCCGATGTCGAGCATGCCGGCGACGATCTTGAGCAGGCCGAGCTGCTTGCCGTCCTTGTCCGCGCGCAAATCGGCGGCGATCGGCTCGGCGCGCTTGCCTGTCGGCCGGCCACGGCCGTCGAACTTCTGCCGCAGCGCCGGCGGGAAGCATTCCTCGGCCTCGCCGCCCGGATGGTCGCTCGCGAACGGCTCGCCGGCGATGATCGCCGCCAGCACGCAGCCGCTTGGGTTGAGCTTCTTGAAGGCGAGGATTTCCTCGTTGGTCCAGCGCGACGCGGCGGCGTCGGGCGAGCACAGGACGATCAGGCAACGTGAAGCGGCGAGGGCGTCGCGGATGGTGATGCCAAGGTCCCCCGAGGCCGCCAGCTCGTGGCGGTCGCGGAAGATCGGGCTGAAGCCGGCCGGCGCCTCCCCCCACGGCGTCGGCCGCCCGACCAGGGTCCGGGGCACGCGAAAGCGCTCGAGCGCGCGGTGCAGCCAGTCGGCGCGGGCGCTGTCCTTGTGGCTGTAACTGAGGAAAGCCCAGTAGCGCTGGTTGAGGTTCGCCGTCCCGCGGCTCGCGCCGGCGGCCTTCCTACGCTCAACCAGGGCCACCTCCCGCATTCGGTTCGCCCCCACCGGGTCTTGATTTGCGGCAATAACAGAGATTCCCGCAAGGCGCGATGGACAAGCGCGGCTTGGCGCTGGTGCGGCCAGGGCCTATATCGCCGCCCATGTCGTTAAGGCCGTGGCGCGACATCGAGCGCCGTCCATCCCGCCAGATCATGGTCGGCAGCGTCGCCGTCGGCGGTGGCGCGCCCGTCACCGTGCAGACGATGACCAACACGCCGACCTCCGACGCCAAGGCGACCATCGACCAGATCCGCCGCTGCGAGGAGGCCGGGGTCGACATCATCCGCGTCTCCTGCCCCGACCAGGACAGCACGGCGGCGCTCAAGGAAATCGTCCGCGCCGCGCAGGTGCCGATCGTCGCCGACATCCATTTCCACTATAAAAGGGCGCTGGAAGCCGCCGACGCCGGCGCCGCCTGCCTGCGCATCAATCCCGGCAACATCGGCTCGGAAGAGCGCGTGCGCGAGGTCATCTCGGCCGCCAAGGCCAACGGCTGCGCCATCCGCATCGGCGTCAATGCCGGCAGCCTCGAAAAGGATTTGCTCGAGAAATATGGCGAGCCCTGCCCCGAGGCTTTGGTCGAAAGCGCGCTCGACCATATCCGCATCCTCGAAGACCATGATTTCCACGAATATAAGGTGGCGGTGAAGGCCAGCGACCTGTTCCTTGCCGTCGCCGCCTACCAACAGCTCGCCGCCCAGGTCGATTGCCCCTTGCACCTCGGCATCACCGAGGCCGGCGGGCTGATCGGCGGCACGGTCAAATCGGCGATCGGCATCGGCTCCCTGCTGTGGGCCGGAATCGGCGACACCATCCGTGTGTCGCTGTCGGCCGAGCCGGAGGAAGAGGTCCGCGTCGGCTACGAAATCTTGAAGGCGATGGGCATCCGCAACCGCGGCGTCCGCGTCGTTTCCTGTCCAAGCTGCGCCCGCCAGGGGTTCGACGTCATCCGCACGGTGCAGACGCTGGAAGAGCGCCTGCAGCACATCAAGACGCCCTTGTCGCTGTCGGTGCTCGGCTGCGTCGTCAACGGCCCCGGTGAGGCGCGCGAGACCGATATCGGCATCACCGGCGGCGGCCAGGGCAAGCATATGGTGTATCTCTCCGGAGTGACCGACCACCATATCCGCGACGAGGAGATGGTCGACCATATCGTCCGCCTGGTCGAAGCCAAGGCGGCGGAGATCGAGGCGGCGGAGGCCTTGGCCGAGGCCGCCGAGTGACAGCTGGCGGGCGGTCGATCCCGCTGACCGCTTTCCTCGTCGGCATGGTCGGCATCGCTCTGTTCTCGGTGATGGACGCGGTGATGAAGGGGCTGGTGCTGGCGATCGGCACCTACGCGACCCTGTTCTGGCGCAGCCTGGTCAGCGTTTCGCTATCGTCGGCTCTCTACCTCCCGCGCCGCGGCGGCTGGCCGAGCCGGGCGACGCTCAAGCTGCACCTCGGCCGCGGCGTACTCACCACGATCATGGGCGTTTTGTTCTTCTGGGGCCTTGGCCGGGTGCCGCTCGCCCAGGCCATCGCCTTGGCCTTCATCGCGCCGCTGATCGCCATCTATCTCGCCGCCGCCGTGCTCCACGAGCAGGTCGGCAAGCGCACCGTCGCCGCCTCTCTGGTCGCCTTCGCCGGCGTCCTGATGATCTTCGCCGGCCAGGCCCGCGCCGATTTGGGCCGCGAGGCGATGGTCGGCAGCCTGGCCATCCTGCTGTCGGCGGTCTGCTACGCCGTCAACATCATCATGATGCGGCGCCAGAGCCTGGCCGCCGGCCCAGTCGAGATCGGCTTCTTTCAGAACGGCACCGTCGCCGTGCTGATGCTCGCCGCTTGGCCGCTGCTCGGCATGGCGGTGCCGAACGAGGCCAGCTGGCTGTGGATCGTTGTGGCGGCGGCGCTCTCCACCGGCTCGCTGATGATCCTCAGCTGGGCCTATGCCCGCGCCGAGGCCAGCTATCTGGCGACCACCGAATATACCAGTTTCCTGTGGGCGGCCCTGTTCGGCTGGATCTTCTTCCGCGAGCCGGTTTCATTATTCACGCTCGCCGGGGCGGCAATGATCGTCGCCGGCTGCATCCTCGCCGCCCGCACCCCGCAGGAAGCCGACCCCAGCCTCGAGGTCGCCGCCTAGCCCGACAATATGTTTACCGCCAGCGCCAGCACACCCAGATTATAGACGAAGGCGGCGATGCAATGGACCGTCACCGTCCGCCTTATGCCCGGCGAGGTGATGCAGACGTCCGACGTCTGCAGCGCGATCCCCAACGTGAAGGCGAAATAGGTGAAGTCGGCGTAATCGGGCTCCTTGCGGCCGCCCGGGAAATCCAGCCCCGCCAGATCCTTCCCGCCATCGTCGGCGGTGTAATAGAGATGCGCGTAATGGAGCGTGTAGACGGCGTTGGCGAACGCCCAGGCCAGCACCAAAGTCGCCACCACCAGCGCCTTACCGGCGATCGTCAGCGGCTCCTCGGCGGTCAGCTTGCCGGCCACCGTCACCAGCACCACCAGCGACAGGATGATGGTCAGCGCCAGCAAGATCACCCAATTGGCGTCATTGTCGCGCGCCGCCTTGCGCATCTTCCCGGCCTCGTCGTTGAACAGCCGCGCGCAACTGGCCAGGAAGGCGATGGCGGCGAGATCGAACCCGGCCATCACCGCTTCGGGCAGTTTAAGGAAGGCAGCCGCCGCTGGGACGGCCGCGACCAGCAGGACGAAGAACAGGACAAACCGGCGCGGCGGGATACGACTGGCGGAACTATGCTTGCGTGCCATGCGGCAAAGCTTAGACGATTGCCTCGCCCCGTCCAGCGGCGGGGGGTCGGGAGAGATGCATGGCGTGGTTCTGGTTGATCCTCGGCGGCCTGTTCGAGGTCGGCTTCACCACCTCGCTGCGCTTCGTCGAGGGGTTCAGGAACCTGCCGTGGACCTTGGCTTTCCTCGCCAGTGTCGCACTCAGCATGGGCCTGCTTGAACTGGCGGCGCGGACCATCCCGATGGGCACCGCCTACGCCGTTTGGGCGGGGATCGGAGCAGTCGGCACGGTCGTCGTCGGCATGGCCTTCTTCAATGAGCCTACCACTACCGTTCGAGTCCTGCTGATCCTTGTCATTGTCGCCGCGATCGCTGCCTTGAAGTTGACCGCCTGAGCGCCGCGTTCCGGCAACGCGGGTCCGGCGAGCAGCGCACTGCCGTTCCGGAATAAAGTGCGTTATGCTGCGCGCATGGGGGAGGCGCGACACGACGGTTTGGCGGTGCCTGGGCGGGTGGTCCTGGCGCACGAGCAGCCATTCCGCATCGGGCCGCTGGCGGTCGATCCGCCGACGCGGCAGGTCGAGAATGGCGACCTCCGCGAAACCCTCGAGCCGCGCGTCATGCAGGTGCTGGTCACCTTATTCCGGGCCGGCGGCGCCATCGTCACCCGCGATGATCTGATCGAGCGTTGCTGGGAAGGCCGGATCGTCGGTGAGGACTCGATCAACCGGGTGCTGTCGCGAATTCGGCACATCGCCGCCGGCATCGGCGGCGACGCCTTCGCCATCGAGACCATCACCAAGGTCGGCTATCGATTGCTTGTGGCCAAGGCCGATACCCGGCCACTTGTGCTGGCGCCGACCCCGAGCGCGGCACCCGTTCTAAACCGGCGCGTGCTTGTCGGCGGGGCGGGGGCGCTGGCCGCCCTCGCCATTGGCGGCGCGGTGCTGTGGCCGTCATTCACGGGACGCACGGAACCGCCGCCGGAAGCGAAGTCCTTGTTCGATCGAGCGGTCATCATCCGCCAGCAGGATAATCGCCAGGCGCTGGCCTACCTGCGGGAAGCCGTCCGCATTGCGCCCGATTATGGCCAGGCTTGGGGCGCGCTTGCCCTTTCCTATGCCGTCGCCATCGAAAACGAGCCGTCCGAGCGTGTCGCCGGATTTGACGAGCGGCTCCGCGAGGCCATGCGCAACGCGCATCGCTACGATCCGGGAAACGCCGATGCGGCGGCCGCAATGCTCCCGTCTCTCTTTTTCGGCAAATGGTTGGAGGTCGAGCCGATTTACCGCACCGCCATCCGTCGGCGCTCCGGCGATGCGGCCGCCTATGGCCTGCTCGGCAGCATGCTCATGGAGGTCGGCCGCTGGTCCGATGCGGTCGCGGCGTTGCGGGCGGCAAAGCTCCGCAATTCGTCCTCACCCATTGGGCGCTACAAACTGATCGTGTCGCTGTGGGCAGCCGGCTCGATCAGCGCCGCCGAGGACGAGATCGAAGAGGCGATGACGCTATGGCCGCAGCATGGCGCCATCTGGCAGACCAAGATCAAGCTGCTCGCACTGACCGGCCGCCCGGCGCAGGCTCTGGCTCTGGCGAGCGACCCGGCCGCGATGCCGCTCGATGAGGACGGCGGACCGAGTCAGCCAGGCAGGTTGCTCTTCTTGACCGCGCTCGCCACGCGCGCATCCGGCGATGTCGAAAAAGCCGTTGAGGCCACTCGAAGCAAGGCGCGCGAGATGGAAATGGCTCGGCTGAACATGGCGCTCCAGGCAACGGCGCTCGGCCGGGTCGATCTGGCTCTGGACATGCTCGAGGGCATCTATCTCCGCACCGGGGAATGGGCCATCCGCTCAGCGGCAACGCGGTGGCTGGCTACCCATCCCTTGTTCCAGCCGCACGCGCGGCCGCTGTGGCGGGAGGCACGCTTCAACCGCATCCTCGATGCGGTTGGCCTGGAGCGATATTGGCGGAGCTCCGGCGTTTCGCCCGACTATCGGCGGCGCGGCTGAAGCTTCCGTCCCGTCGCCCGGCCGCATGATCGGTAAGAAATCGGTATTTCATCAGCCGCATGTCATGTTGCGGCAGCCTGCCTCGGCCGACACTCTGAGCGCTCGCATCCTGAGCGCAATAATGGAGTAGGTTCGATGCATCACATCCACAAAGCCGCCGTCATCGGCGCACTGGCGGCGGTTGCTTTCGCCACGCCGGCGCTGGCAGGCGAGATCACCGGGAACGGCAAGGACATTGACGTCAACGGGCGTTCGGAATGTGCATTTTCCGGCTATAACGACCTCGACGGCGATCCCCGCGACCCAGGCTGGATTTCGCAAAATTACGGGCAGAATGTCCGGCTGACGCCGCTCGACCCGAGCACCGTCGATCCGAACTCGGACGCGCCGTTCGTCCCGATCCCCGGCGCCGCCTGCAACCCCAATCGCGGACGCGACTTGCACGCCGAGTGATGGCGCTTTCACGGCCGGACTCATGCAGGGAGGGCACCTGGACCCGCCTTCCCTGCGGTCCGCGCCCATGCGGCCCGTCCTTTCGTCGGCCTGGCCGGGCCTGTTCGTCGAAAATCCGGTAACGACAATGCTGCGTTCAGCCGCGGCTCGCCACCGGCGGGACACGTTTGTCGCTTCGAAGGTTGTGCCGGCCAATGCCCCGTCTTCTTATTCTGCTGCTTGCCAGCGCCTCCGCCTTTCCAGCCCTGGCGCAGAGCGCCGCCGAGCCCCCGCCAGCGCCCGCGACCGCCGCACCGGAGCCTGATCCGCTCACGGACATTTACGGCGGCGAGGAGCCGGCAGAGGATTCGATCGTCGTCGTCGGTCAGCGCGAGCGCGGGACGGTCATCGGCGACATCCCGCCGGAAAACCAGCTCGACAGCCGCGACATCCGCGCCACGGGTGCGACCAGTATCAGCGAATTGCTCGACGCCATCGCGCCCCAGATCGGCAGCGCCCGCGGCCGTGGCGGCGAAGCGCCGGTCCTGCTCCTCAACGGCCGCCGCATTTCCGGCTTCCGCGAGCTGCGTGACATTCCGCCCGAGGCGATCGAGCGGGTCGATATCCTGCCCGAGGAGGTGGCGCTCAAATACGGCTATCGCGCCGACCAGAAGATCGTCAATTTCGTCCTCCGCCGCCGCTTCCATTCGACCGTCGCCCGCGCCGACGGGACACTGGCGACCGAGGGCGGCACCGGCGGCGGGCTCAGCGACTTGACCCGGCTAAGCATCAACCGCGACAGCCGCACGACATTCAACCTGCATGGCGAGGCGACCAGCCGGCTCGACGAGGACGAGCGCGATATTGCGCTAGCCGACCCCGAAGATTTCGATACGCGCCCGTTCCGCAGCCTGGTCGGCTCGAAGCGGCTGGCGCGGGGCAGCGCCACCGTCAGCCGGATCATCCTCGGCGACGTCGCCGCAACCGTGAACGGCGAGGTCGAGCATAGTGAAGGCCGCTCGGGCCTAGGCTTCGAGGAGATCCCCTTGCTGCGCGATTCGGCGAGCGACAGCGTCCATCTCGGCCTGGCGCTGAACCAGGATCGCGGCCGCTGGAAAACATCGCTGACCGGCAATGCCGATTGGGCGCGCAGCGTCACCTTGAGCGACCGCGACGCCGACACCACCGATCGGGCGCGGTCGACCCAGATCGCCGGCGACCTCACCGGCGTCTTTACAGGGCCGCTGCTGGCGCTGCCCGCCGGGCGCGCCAACGCGACTTTCAAGCTCGGGGTCGATACGCTCGACCTCGACTCCAGTCGCCGCCGCAACGGCCTCAGCGCCTCCAACCGGCTCGGCCGCGACCGTGTCGACGGCGCGGTCAACCTCGATTTGCCGCTGCTCAAAAACAGCCCGATCGGCAAGCTCGGCGCCAGCGCCAATGCCGAGATCGAGCAATTGTCGGACTTCGGCACGCTGACGACGATCGGCGCCGGCCTTAACTGGTCGCCGGCGGAGCGCCTCAACCTGATCGCCAGCTGGACGCGCGAGGAAGGCGCGCCGAGCGTCCATCAGCTCGGAGACCCTATCCTCGACACGCCCGACACGCGGGTGTTCGACTTCACCACCGGTGAGACGGTGCTGGTGACCGCTCTCACCGGCGGCAACCCGCAATTGGATGCCGACCGCCGCAACGTTTTCAAGCTCGGCGCCAACTGGAAACCGTTCGCGGAGAGGGATTTGCGGCTGCGCGCCGACTTCGTCCATTCGACCATCAGGGACCCGATTGCCAGCCTCCCGGGGCCGAGCGCGGCGCTGGAGAAGGCTCTCCCCGAGCGATTCCTCCGCGACGACGACGACAATCTCGTCGCAGTCGACCTGCGGCCGGTCAATTTCGAGGAATCGCGCCGCGACACCTTCCGTTGGGGGTTCGATTTCTCCAAGCCATTGAAGTCGGCGCGGCCCAGCCCGAGCCAGCTCGAGCAGATGCGCGCCCGCTTCGGGCGGACCGGCGGCCAACGCCCGCAAGGGACGCCGCGCCCGGACGCAGCCCAGGGCGGCGATAATCGCCAGGCCGGCCAAGGCGCCGGCGGCGGCGGACGCGGCCGGGGCGGCTTTGGCGGTCGCGGCGGCGGCAGCCGAGGGCGGCTGCAATTGTCGGTGACCCACACCGTCAATCTGGTCGATGAGTCGGTGATAGGTCCGGGACTCAAGCTCGATTATCTCCACGGCGATGCCGTCAATTCTCTGGGGGGCCGGCCGCGGCACCAGGTTCAGGTCCAGGCCGGCTGGTCGAACAACGGCCTCGGCGCCCGGCTGTCGGGCAACTGGCGCAGTGGCACCCGGGTCGAGGGCGGCAGCAATGGCGACCTTCGCTTCGCGCCGCTGGGAACCCTCGACCTGCGCCTGTTCGCCAATTTGGGTGAGCGCTTCGACTTGGTTGCCAAGCACCCGTGGCTGATCGGCAGCTCGGTCCGCCTGGAAGTCGACAATTTGCTCGATTCCAAGCCTCGGGTCCGCGACGCCGCTGGCGACGTGCCGTTCAGCTACCAGCCCGACCTGCTCGACCCGATGGGCCGGACGGTGACCATCAGCTTGCGCAAATTGTTCTTGCCTCAGCGCTTCCGGGCCCGCTCCAGCGCTTCGCCGACGACCCGGTAGGCGTCTTCGCGCCCGCCCCAGGTGCCGACCCGGACCCATTTCTCGGGCTCCAAATCCTTGTAGTGGGTAAAGAAATGCTCGACCTGCTGCAGGGTGATCGCCGGCAGGTCAGTCGCCTCGTGGACGTTGGCGTAATAAGGGCTGGTGCTGACCTCCGGTACCGCCAGCAATTTCTCGTCGCCGCCGGCCTCGTCCTCCAGGAACAGGACTCCGACCGGCCGGGCGCGGATGACGCTTCCGCTCATCAGCGGCCAGCGGGCGACGACCAGGCAATCCAATGGGTCGCCGTCCTCGCACAAAGTCTGGGGGATGA
>DAIPLM010000187.1:0-3542 GCA_036769205.1 Sphingomicrobium sp. | reverse complement strand
CCGTCGTCATCGGCGAGGGCGAGCGCGACGAGGCGCCGATGCTGTTCATCGGCGAAAAGGTCGGCTCGGCGCAGGGCGACGGGCCGAAGATCGACATCGCCCTCGATCCATTGGAAGGCACCACCATCACCGCCAAGGCCGGGCCGAACGCACTGGCGGTGCTCGCCATCGCCGAGGAGGGCTGCCTGCTCAACGCCCCCGACGTCTATATGGCGAAATTGGCGATCGGCCCCGGCTTCGCGCCAGGCACCATCGACCTCGATCGCTCAGCCTCCGACAATGTCCGCTCGCTGGCCAAGGCCAAGGGCTGCGACCCGAGCGACATCACCGCCTGCGTCCTCGACCGCGACCGTCACGCCGAGATCATCGCCGAATTGCGCGCGCTTGGCTGCGGCATCCAATTGATCCCCGACGGCGACGTCGCCGGGGTCATCGCCGTTACCAACCCCGACACCGGCATCGACATCTACCTCGGCACCGGCGGCGCGCCCGAAGGCGTACTGGCGGCGGCGGCATTGCGCTGCGTCGGCGGCCAGATGCAGGGGCGGCTGCTGTTCCGCAACGACGACGAACGCGCCCGCGCCGACCGCTGGGGAGTGACCGATCTCGACCGCATCTACGCCCTCGAGGAACTGGCCAGCGGCGACTGCATCTTCGCTGCCACCGGCGTCACCGACGGCTCGCTGCTCGAGGGCGTCCACCGCCTGCCCGGCGGCTGCGTCACCACCGAGAGCATCGTCATGCGCGCCAGCTCGGGCACCGTCCGGCGGGTCCGCACCGAGCATCACAAGGGCGTCGTCGGCTGACCCTGCTTGAACGCGGCCCGGGCCGCTGTATCGTCCCATCATGTCCGCCGAGCCCATGACCCTCAGCCGCGCCGAGCCCGGCTATCGCCACGTGCTGACGATCCGCGCTTTGGTCTTCTGGCTGCCGCTGGGAATCGGCGCGGTCATTGCCGACCAATTGCTGCTGAGGGGGACGCCCTTCCACAATGTGCCGAGCATCCTGGTCCCGTTGCTCGGCCTGCTGGCGGTCGCGGTGCTGCCCGGCCGCCGCTATCGCCGCTTGGGCTACGCGCTTCACCCCAAGTTGCTGCAAGTCGTGCGCGGCTGGCTGTTCCATGTCGACACCATGGTGCCCTTGGTCCGGGTCCAGCACCTCGATGTCACTCGCGGCCCGCTCGACAAGGCGTTCGGCACCGCCACCCTGGTCGTCCACACTGCCGGCACGCACAACAGCATCGTCACACTGCCCGGCCTCGCGCCCGACAAGGCGGCGGCGATCCGCGACGAAATCCGCCAGCACATCCGCTCGGACTTCGAATGACGGACGGCGAGGCGGCGCTGGGGCCGCCGGAGCGGCTGCATCCCCTCTCCCTCCTCGCTAGCCTGCGCGCCAGCGTCCGCGGCATGTGGGGCCTGTTCGCCGCCGGCGGCTATTTCGCGGTCCAGGGCCGCTGGCTGCTGCTGCTGCTCATGCTCGCCTTGTTCACGGTGATTTCGGTTGGCTCGGCGCTGCTGCGCTGGGGCCGGTTCCGCTTCCGGGTCGGTGCGCGGGAAATCCGCATCGACTCTGGTCTGTTGAGCCGCACCCACCGCTCGATCCCGTTCGACCGCGTCCAGGACGTCACGGTCGAACAGGGCCCATTGGCGCGGGCGCTGGGGCTGGCGCGAGTCCGCTTCGAAACTGGCGGCTCGTCGGGCGCGAAGGAGGATGACGGCTCGCTGGCGGCCATCCCGCTGGCCCGCGCCGGCGAAATCCGCGAGCTGGTGCGCGCCAGTCGCGGACTGGCGCCGGAAGCGACCCGGGCCGGGCCGGTCGTCGAGGAAGCGCCGGTTTTTGCCATGGACCTGCATCGCGTCCTGCTCGCCGGCCTGTTCAATTTTTCGCTGGCGGTGATCGGCGGTCTGGTCGGCATCTCGCAAACCTTCGGCGAGGCCATGGGCTTCGACCCGTTCGAGCGGGAGTTCTGGGAGGGGCTGTTCGCGCCCAATTCGCCGCTCGGTCATTTTTTCCGACAGAACCCGGTCATGACCTTCCTTGGCGGAAGCCTGGTCTTGTTGCTGGTCGGTCTCGGCACCGGGCTGGTGCGCACCTTGCTGCGCGATTTCGGCTTTCGCATCGACCGCGCGGCCAGCGGGCTGAGGCGCCGGCGCGGCCTGCTGACGGTGACCGACGTCGTCCTGCCGGCCAAGCGGACGCAAGCGGCGGTCATCCGTTCTGGGCCGGTCCGCGCCACCTTCGGCTGGAGCGAACTCAAGCTCCAGAGCCTGGCCAAGGAAGACGGCGGCAAGGGCGACCATGTCGTCGCCCCACTCGCCGACGTCGCGGATGTCGGCACCGTCCTCGCCGCGATTGGCTGGCCGCCGCCGAAGCCGTCGGCTTGGCGCCCGGTGTCGTCGGCCTATGTCCTGGCCTTTGCGGTCGCCTTGGCGCCGATTGCCGTCATCGCCGTCATCGAGCTTGCTATTCGCCCGCCGCTCGGCCTGCTGGGCCTCGCTATCATACTGGTCGTGTTCATCGGCCGCGGGCTGGCCTGGCGCCGCTATGGCTTCGCGCTCGAGGGCGACCGCCTGCTGGTCCGCTCCGGCTGGTGGCGGCGGCGGGTAACGATCCTGCCGGTCCGCAACCTGCAAAGCGTCGATTATGTCCAGATGTTCATCGACCGCTGGTTCGGCACCGCCGACCTGGTCATTGGCGTCGCCGGCGGCGGCTTGACCGGCCACAAGATCAGCGCCCTACCGGCACAAACCGCGCGCGACATCCGCGCGCAATTGCTATCGCGCTTCGCATGAGCTTCGCCTGCAATGTCGAATCGTCGCTGCTCGGCCAGCCTTGGCGCTGGCGGCGCAACGGCGGCGACGATTTGGGCGTGCCCCTGATCGACCAATTGCTGCTGGCGCGCGGCGTCGATGCCGCCGATTTGCCGCGTCACCGTCAGCCGACCATCCGCGATTTCCTGCCCGACCCGTCTTTGTTCCAGGACATGGACAAAGCCGCCGCCCGCCTCGCCGACGCCGTCGAGCGCAACGAGGCCGTTACCATCTTCGGCGACTATGACGTCGACGGCGCCACCAGCGCGGCCTTGCTGGTCATCCTCCTGCGCCGCCTCGGCCTCGACCCCGGCGCCTACATTCCCGACCGGCTGATGGAGGGCTACGGCCCGTCCGGCGATGCGTTGGTGGCATTGAAGCAAGCGGGCGCCGATCTGGTCGTCACCGTCGATTGCGGCGCCCAAGCCTTCGCCGCGCTCGGGGCAGCGACCGAGGCCGGGCTCGAGGTCATCGTCTGCGACCATCACCAGTGCGCCGCCGAGCTGCCGAACGCCTTTGCGGTCATCAACCCCAACCGGCTCGACGAGAGCGCCGACGGCGCCGCCCACGGCCACCTCGCCGCGGTCGGCATGGCCTTCCTGCTCGGCGTCGCCACCCTGCGCGAGCTGCGCCGGCGCGGCCGCTTCGGCAATGGCAATAGCGAGCCGTCGATTATCGACCTGCTCGACCTCGTCGCGCTCGGCACGGTCGCCGACGTCGCGCGGCTAC
>DAIPLM010000186.1:0-3573 GCA_036769205.1 Sphingomicrobium sp. | reverse complement strand
CCGGCCATGGCGTTCTTGTAGCTCATCCCGCGCGACAGCCGCAGCGCGTCGGTCAGCGCTAGATCGTCCTCGGCATAATGCCAGAAGCGGGCGCCGCCAGCGGCCGGGCCGAGATAGGTCGAGTGGACGGCGACGATCGCTTTCAGGCCGGTCGCGGGGTCGGTGAAAAAGTGCAATTGCTCATGATCGTCGAAGTCGGCCAGGTCCCAGGGCGTGCTCATGTCGTTTTGAAACTCACCTTCCGACAGATGGAATGGGGCGACCGAGGGGACTTGAACCCCCGACCCCTGGTACCACAAACCAGTGCTCTAACCAGCTGAGCTACGATCGCCATGACGCCTTGGATTAGGCGCGCGCGCTCCTTAAGGGCGGGGGGTCAGGAAGGCAAGCGAGGCAGCCATGGTCAACGCCACAATCACCAGGTTCGGGCACCCCGCGACCATTGTGCGTACCTATGACCATTGGCTGGTCTTGCTGAGGCCGCAACAGGTCACCGCCGGTTCCCTGGTCCTGGCCGCCAAAAGCGAAGCCACCGCTTACGGAATGCTGCCTCAGGAGGCATTCATCGAACAGGGCCTAGCGGTCGCCGAAATCGAGGCGGCGCTGCGCCGCATGCTTGGCTATGAACGGATCAATTATTTGATGTTGATGATGGTCGACCCGCACGTCCATTTCCACGTCATCCCGCGCTATTCGGGCAGCCGATCGCTGGCCGGCGTTGACATTGCCGACCATGGCTGGCCAGGACCGCCCGACCTCAAATCGGCGATTAGCCTCGACGAAGCGGGAATCGCCCGCGGCGTCGAGGAAGTACAGGCTCACTGGGGCTGACGAAAATTAAACCGGATTAACGGAGAAAATCATATGGCTTGCGCAATGAGTTGCACGGGCGCAAGACTTTTCGGGGAGGGTGCGCGCTAATGGCGAGTCGCGCCGACAGCATCCATGGACTTGCCAGCGTTTCGTTGAAGGAAACGCTGATCCGCAAGGGCCTTGCGCCCGAGCTCGCGACCATGCTCGACCAAATGCCGAACCGCACCGCGCAGGTCGACCCTCGCCGCCCGTTCCGTGAACCGGGAGTGGCGCGCAACGAGGTCATGTTCGTCAAGTCGGGCATCCTGTCCAAGTACAAGCCGGATGGCGCCGGGCGGCGCCAGATCGTCGCCTTGCGCTTTCCCGGCGAAGGAATCCTGCCCCGCGAAGGCGCCGCCGGCTATGGCGTCCAGGCAATCGTCAAGAGCGAGGTGATGGTCGGCAAAGCCGAGGATTTCGAGCCTTTGGTCGAGCAGAACCCAGAGATGGCACGCTTCTTCTGGCGGCTGGTCCAGCGCAACGAGGCGATTGGTTATGAATGGCTGGTCAATTGCGGGCGCCGCGATTCGACCGCGAGGGTCGCCCATTTGCTGTGCGAGACCGCCACCCGCAGCGGCATCGACGTCGGCCATGACCCGATGACCAACCCCTTCACCCAGCAGCAGATCGCCGACATCACCGGCCAGACATCGGTCAACGTCAATCGGGTCTTCGCCGACCTCGAGCGGCAAGGCCTGATCCGTCGCGAAGGCCGCCAAATCCATTTCGAGGACTGGCCGGAGATGCGGCGGGTGGCGAGCTTCCAGCCCAGCTATCTCGACTAGGGCTCAGGACTGGCTGTCGGTCAGCTGAGTCAAGTCCGGCTCGACGATCTGGACGAAATCACGAGCAGATCAAGCGCGGCCCGGAACTCTCGGCAAGCTGTTTTGTGACCATGGCGTGGTGGGCGCGACAGGGATTGAACCTGTGACCCCACCCGTGTGAAGGGTGTGCTCTACCGCTGAGCTACGCGCCCACGCCGCGGGGCCGCGCCTTAAGCGAGGCCCCGAAAACTGTCTAGCTTATTGGACGGCGTCCTTGAGGATCTTGCCGGGGCGGAACTTGGGCTGCGAGCTGGCCTTGATCTGCATCGGCTCGCCGGTGCGCGGGTTGCGCCCGGTCGAGGCCTTGCGCCGGGTCACCGAGAAATTGCCGAACCCGACCAGGCGGACCTCGTCGCCACGCTTCAGCGCCGAGGTGATGACTTCCAGCATCGTCTCGACCGCCCGCGCCGTGTCCGTACGGCTGATCCCCGCGCGGTCGGCGACCTGGCCGATGAGATCCTGCTTGTTCATGCCCGACTCCAAGCTTTGGCCGCGGGACTCGCGGACGCATACCAACCGGGACTTAACGCCAATTCGATGGCCCAAGTCAAAGGGGCTAGTGACGAACCGCGGGACTTTCCGATGGCGGATGGGGGTGGACGACCGGTTGCGTCGCCTGCTCATCCGCCTCGGTCCATTCGATCGCCACGATCGGCTCGGCCAGGGCCCGCGCCAGCACCTCGTCGACATGGGCGACGGGAATGATGTCGAGCTGGTCCTTCACCGAATCGGGGATTTCCGCCAGGTCCTTTTCGTTTTCAGCGGGGATCAGCACGGTGCGGATGCCGCCGCGCAGCGCCGCCAGCAATTTTTCCTTGAGGCCGCCGATCGGCAGCACGCGGCCGCGCAAGGTGACCTCGCCGGTCATGGCGATGTCGCGCCGCACCGGGATCCCGGTCAGCGTCGAGACCATCGCCGTCACCATGCCGATGCCCGCCGACGGCCCGTCCTTGGGCACCGCGCCCTCGGGCAAATGGACGTGAATGTCCTTGCGGGCGAAGATCGACGGCTTGACGCCATAAGTGGGCGAGCGCGCCTTGATGAAACTCATCGCCGCCTGGATCGATTCCTGCATGACTTCACCGAGCTTGCCGGTGGTCTTGATCTGGCCCTTGCCGGGCACGGTGACGGCCTCGATGGTCAGCAATTCGCCGCCGACCTCGGTCCAGGCGAGGCCGGTGACGGCGCCGATCGAATCCTCTTCCTCGCCGACCCCGTAGCGGAACCGGCGCACGCCGAGGAACTCATTGAGGTTGGCGAGGGTCAACTCGACGCTCTCTGCCTTGCCCTCGAGGATTTGGCGAAGCGACTTGCGGGCGACCTTGGCCAGTTCGCGTTCGAGCGTGCGGACACCGGCCTCGCGGGTATAATGGCGGATGATCCCGCGCAGCCCTTCGTCGGTGAAGGCCAGTTCGCCCTCGGTGACGCCATGCGCTTCCATCTGCTTGGGGATCAGGTGGCGCCGCGCGATCTCGACCTTCTCGTCCTCCGTGTAGCCCTCCAGCCGGATGATCTCCATCCGGTCGAGCAACGGCTGCGGCATGTCGAGCGAGTTTGCGGTGGTGACGAACATGACGTCGCTGAGATCGTAATCCAGCTCCAGATAATGGTCCTGGAAGCGGCTGTTCTGCTCCGGATCGAGGACTTCGAGCAGGGCCGACGCCGGGTCGCCGCGGAAATCGGTGCCGAGCTTGTCGATCTCGTCGAGCAGGAACAACGGGTTGCTGGTCCCCGCTTTCTTCAGATTGGCGATGATCTTGCCCGGCAGGGAGCCGATATAGGTGCGCCGGTGGCCGCGGATTTCGGCCTCGTCGCGCACCCCGCCCAGAGACTGGCGCGCGAACTCGCGGCCGGTCGCCCGGGCGATCGAGCGGCCGAGCGAGGTCTTGCCGACGCC
>DAIPLM010000185.1:0-3581 GCA_036769205.1 Sphingomicrobium sp. | reverse complement strand
TGGCTGGTGGCTGCTGCGCGCGTCCAACACCCAGGACGTCCTGGTCGCCCGCGCCGAAGCCAAGGACGAAGCCGGCCTCGCGCGGCTGATCGCCGAGATCGACCAGCAACTGGCCCTGTCAGGCGCGGCGAGGACCGAAGGCGCGACCTAGGATCCGGGTCAGCGCCCGGTCACCTGGCCGCTTTCCTCAGCGCCAGCCGAACCAGCGCATCGAGGCTGGCATCCGGCCCCAACTCCTCGTTGGCGGCGGCGACGGCGGCGGTGGCTTCGGCGGGCTTGAAGCCGAGGTTGCCAAGCGCGGACATGGCGTCGGCGGCGGCGCCCTGGCGCGGCAGCGGGCTGCCGGCGGCGCCCGCCAGTCCTGGGGCGCCGAGCTTGCCTTGCAATTCGTTGGCGATGCGAGCGGCGAGCTTCGGGCCGACGCCGTTGGCGCGGGCGATCATCGCCTTGTCGCCGGCCGAGACGGCGCGGGCGAGGTCGTCCGGGGTGAAGATGGAGAGGATCGCCAAAGCGACCCGGCCGCCGACGCCCTGGACGCTGGTCAGTGCCCGGAAGCTCTCGCGTTCGCCGGCGCTGCCGAACCCGAACAGAGTCCAGCCGTCCTCGCGTACCTGCAGCTCGGTGAGGAGCAGGACGTCGCCGCCGACCGGGCCGAGGGCGTCGAGGGTGCGGGCGCTGGCCAGCACCTGATAGCCGACCCCGCCGACGTCGATCACCGCGCCGTCGGCGCTGGTCTCGGCCAGGGTTCCGGTGAGGCGGGCGATCATAGTTGCAAGAATTCCCTCTCCCTTGATGGGAGAGGTAGCGAGACTTGGCGAGCGAAGCGAGCCTTAGTCGCAGCTAGGTGAGGGTGCGGCCGTCACCCTCATCCAAGCTCCGCTAAGCGGCATTGCCGCTAAGCTACGCTATCCTTCTCCCATCAAGGGAGAAGGGCTTTTCGTGCGCTCGCCAAGTGGTGTGCGTGTGTGATCGCCACCGCCAGCGCGTCGGCGGCGTCGGGGCCGGCGATGGGGATGCCGGGGAGCAGGCGCTGGACCATGGCATGGACCTGCGATTTTTCGGCGGCGCCGGTGCCGACGACGGCTTTCTTGACCAACCGCGCCGCATATTCGCCGACGCTGAGTCCGGCGCGGGCGGCGGTCATCAGCACGACGCCGCGGGCCTGGCCCAGCTTGAGCGTCGATTGCGGGTTCTTGTTGACGAACACTTCCTCGACCGCGGCGGCCTCGGGGCCATGCTCGGCGATCAGGGTCTCGAGCTGGCGGGCGAGGTCGGCGAGGCGATCGGGTAAGGGGTCGGCGGTGCGGGTCTTCAATTGGCCGTTGGCGAGGTGGGAGAGGCGATTACCTTCGGCGCGGATCAGGCCCCAGCCAGTGGTGCCGAGGCCGGGATCCAGGCCGAGGATGATCAACGCCCCCTCACCCCGCTCGGCTCCGCCGAGTCGCCCTCTCCCGCGAGGGGAGAGGGGCAAATCACGCCAGCCGCTCCAACTCGTCGTCGGGCACCAGGAAATTGCCCGATACCGTCTGCACGTCGTCGTCCTCCTCGAGTGCGTCGATCAGCTTGATCAGGGTGGCGGCATCGTCGCCGCGGACTTCGATCTCATTGGCCGGTTTCCAGGCGAGCTTGGCTGAATCGGGCTCGCCCAAGGCGGCTTCCAGCGCTCGGGCGACGGTGTGGAGCGAATCCACGGTGGTCCAGATCTCATGGCCGTCCTCGTCGCTCTCGACGTCCTCGGCACCGGCCTCGATCGCCGCCTCAAAAATGGAATCGGCGTCGCCGGCGCTGGCCGAATATTCGATCAGCCCCATGCGTTCGAAGCCGTGGCTGACGGATCCGCTGGCCCCCAGATTGCCGCCGTTCTTGGAGAATGCGGTGCGGACGTTGGTGGCGGTGCGGTTGCGGTTGTCGGTCAGCGCCTCGACGATCAGCGAGACGCCGCCGGGGCCAAACCCTTCGTAACGCACTTCCTCGTAATTTTCGGCATCGCCGGCCGACGCCTTGTCGATCGAGCGCTGGATATTGTCCTTGGGCATCGACTGGGCCTTGGCGGCGAGCACGGCGGCGCGCAGGCGCGCGTTCATGTCCGGGTCCGGCAGCCCCATCTTCGCGGCGACGGTGATCTCGCGGCTCAATTTGGAAAACATCGCCGAGCGCTTTTTGTCCTGCGCGCCCTTGCGATGCATGATGTTCTTGAATTTGGAATGGCCTGCCATGGCGCTTCCTTACGCCAGACCCAGCGCCGCGCGATAGGTTTCGAGCAAGGCGTCCATTTCCTGGCGGGTATGAGTTTCGAGCCGCCGCAGGCGGACGACGGTCCGCATCGTCTTGGTGTCGTAGCCGTTCGACTTGGCCTCCGCATAGACGTCGCGAATGTCGTCGGCGATACCCTTCTTTTCCTCCTCGAGGCGCTCGATCCGCTCGATGAATAGCCGCAGCTGGTCCGCCGCGACGGTGCCGTCCGCCATGTGCTCACTCCGATTCTCAGATGATTTCGGACGGCCTTAAGCGAGCCTCGCGCTACCCTCAAGCCGGTTGAACGAATGGCGCGAGAGTCTATGCAACGCGCGTGACCCAAGCGATCAAGCCCCGCGCCCGCAAGGTGCGCATCCTCGCCACGCTGGGACCGGCGAGCGGCAGCCAGGCGATGATCCGCAAATTGAGCGAGGCCGGCGCCGACGCCTTCCGGATCAACATGAGCCATGGCGAGCAGCAGGACAAAGTCGCTTTGGTGGCGGCGATCCGCGCGCTCGAGGAGGAGCAGGGGCGGCCATCGACGATCCTGTTCGACTTGCAGGGCCCGAAGCTCCGGGTCGGCAATTTCGAGGGCGGGTCGGCGCTGCTGGCACCGGGCGCCTCTTTCTGGTTCGACCGCGATGCCGCGCTTGGCGATGCGACCAGGGTCGAGCTGCCCCATCCCGAGCTGTTCGACGCCGTCCAGGCCGGCGACCGGTTGCTGATCGACGACGGCAAGGTGCGGCTACGGGTCGCCTCGGTGACGCCGGAGCGCATTGAAACCATCGTCGAGGTCGGCGGCACGGTGTCCGACCACAAGGGGGTCAACGTCCCCGACGTGCTGGTGCCGATCCCGGCACTGACCGACAAGGACAAGAGCGATCTGGCCTTCGCGCTCGACCAGGGTGCCGACTGGATCGCTCTGTCGTTCGTCCAGCGGCCGGAGGATGTCGCCGAGGCGCGGGCGCTGATCGGCGACCGGGCCGCTCTGCTCGCCAAGATCGAGAAGCCGGCCGCGATCGAGCGGCTGGAGGCCATCCTCGAGCTGGCCGACGCGGTGATGGTGGCGCGCGGCGACCTGGGCGTCGAGCTGCCGCCGGAAAGCGTGCCGCCGCTGCAGAATCGGATCGTCGCCGCCGCCCGGCAGCTCGGCAAGCCGGTGGTGGTGGCGACGCAGATGCTGGAATCGATGATTCATTCGCCAACCCCGACCCGCGCCGAGGTCAGTGACGTCGCCACCGCCATTTACGACGGCGCCGACGCGGTCATGCTGTCCGCCGAAAGCGCCGCCGGCGATTATCCGTGCGAGGCGGTCGAGATGATGGACCGGATCGCGGTCAGCGCCG
>DAIPLM010000020.1:0-12936 GCA_036769205.1 Sphingomicrobium sp. | reverse complement strand
CGAGGCGGTGTGGCCATCCTCGCCCATGCCGAGCCAGGCGAGGTCCGGCGGCCAAGGGAAATCCTGGAGCCGCGCGTCGGCGCTATTGCCGGCTAGTTTGTAGTCGGGGATTTCGGTGGCGATCGGGATCACCCGGGCGCCGGTCGGCAGGAACGCCTTGGCGATGGCGCGGATGTTGCTCAGCTCGCTGTCCATCGGCACCAACCGGTCGTCGGTCGGGATGAGCGTCACTTTCTTCCAGTTGAGCTCGGCCTTCGCCAACTTTGCAAACACCGGCAGCGGCGTCCGCCCGCCGGGCAGCGCCAGCAGGCATGAGCCGCGCGCGTCCAAAGCGCTCTCGACGATGAAGCCGACGTCGCCGGCGACGGCGTCCGCCATCTCCTCGACGCTATCATACTCCCACCATTCGGCTTCGATCATCGGCTGCTCCCTGTCCGCCGCGCCCATGCCGGAGCGGGCTTGAGAAATCCAGCGGTCAGCGGTCGAACCGGCCGAGATCGCGCTGAACATAGCCGAGCCAGTCGGCGACCGGCTGGCCGCGCGCATCTCGCGCCGGGCGGAACTGGCCGCGCTCCATCAGCAAGGAGCAGGTCCATTGGTCGGCCAGGCGGTCGCCATAGCCGCGCATGACGTCGCACTGGCTTGGCCGGCCATTGGCCTCGACCCGCAGCCGGACGAAGATTGCGCCATTGCGCGGCCAGCTGCGCTGGATTTGCACCGGATAATCGCGATTGGTGACGCCGCGCACGACCGTGGAGCGGACGGCGACACCGCCCCCTCCCCCGCCGCCCGTGCCGGTCCCCGAGCCGCCACTGCCCGTTCCCGTGCCGACGCCGCCGGCGCCAGTGCCCGGCCCGACGACGTCGGCGGCGCCCTGGGTCGGGTCGCTGCCCTCGCGCGGGGTTTCGGTCACCGGCATCGGCGGCGGCACCGGCAGAGCGATGCGCGGCTTGGGCGCGGCGACCGGCGTCGCTTCGCTTTTGATGTTTTTCGGCGAGGCGGCGCCTTCCTTCTCCTTGGGCTTTTCCTTTTCCAGCGGCACCTCGACGATCGGCGGCGGCGGCGGCTCGAGGTCGACGTCGACCAACTGCGGGATGATCTGCTGTTCGATCGTCCGCATCGTCCCCGAGACGTTGAGGAACGCATAGGCGAGCCCGAGATGGATCAGCGCCACCACGGCGATGGTCCCGGCGCGGTCGCTGGGCTTGAGGTCGGAGCGATACATGACGGGGCCGAAACGCCCGGTTGAGCGTCGGGGTTGCCGCCGTCTATGGGTTGCACATGGGACAGGCATATATCGTCGAGGCATTGCGCACCGCCGGCGGCAAGCGCGGTGGCGCATTGAAGGATTGGCACCCCGCCGACATGGGCGCGGCGGTGCTGAACGCGCTGGTCGAAAAGAGCGGCATCGACCCGGCCGCCGTCGACGACGTCATTGTCGGCTGCGTCAGCCAGATCGGCGAGCAGGCGTTCCACATCGGCCGCAACATGGTTATGGCCTCGAAGCTGCCCGACAGCGTGCCGGCGGTCAGCATCGACCGGCAGTGTGGCTCCTCCCAGCAGTCGCTTCACTTCGCCGCCCAGGCGGTGATGAGCGGCACCCAGGACGTGGTCATCGCCGCCGGGGTCGAGAGCATGACCCGGGTGCCGATGGGGACGCCGATCTTTCTGCCGCTGCAGGCCGGGATTGGCACCGGGCCGTGGCCACAGTCGATCAAGGACCGCTACGGGGTCGGCGAGTTCAGCCAGTTCACCGGCGCCGAGATGATCGCGGCCAATTACGGCTTCACCCGCGAGCAGCTGGACGAGTTCGCTTTGTCCAGTCACCGGAAGGCAGCCGAAGCGACGCAAGCCAGCCTGTTCGAACGCGAGATCGTCCCCCTTGCCATCCTCGATGCCGAGGGCAACGAAAGCCTGCACCGGGTCGACGAAGGCATTCGCTTCGACGCGTCGCTGGAGGGGCTGGCGAGCCTCAAGACCCTCAAGCCCGACGGCGTCGTCACCGCCGGCAACGCCAGCCAGATCTGCGACGGCGCCAGCGGCCTGCTCGTGGTCAGCGAGAAAGCGCTGAAGGACCATGGCCTAAAGCCGCTGGCGCGGGTCGACCATTTGACCGTCACCGCCGGCGATCCCGTCATCATGCTGATGGAGCCGATCCCGGCGACCCGCCGCGCGCTCGAGCGCTCGGGGCGAAGCATCGCCGACATCGACCTCTATGAAGTCAACGAGGCTTTCGCTTCGGTGCCGCTCGCCTGGTTGCGCGAAATCGGCGCCGATCCGGAGCGGCTCAACGCCCATGGCGGCGCCATCGCGCTGGGCCATCCATTGGGCGCCAGCGGCGCCAAATTGATGGCGACGCTCATCCACGCGCTGCACGCCCGCGGCGCCCGATTCGGCCTGCAAACCATGTGCGAAGGCGGCGGCATCGCCAACGTCACCATCGTCGAGGCGCTGTAAGGTGCCGATTATCTTCCATGCAAAATCGGCTGAAATGCGCGATTTGCGCGGTGACGCTAACCGCCGGGACATTGACTCGCGTTAATAATTGGTAAATCATTCCGCCCTTGGACTGCACAAGGGGGATCATCATGACCGCCGTCGTTTCTCACAACCGTAAATATCTCATGTCTGGTGCGTTGATTGCCGTCGTTGCCGTAAGCGCCTACGGCCTGGGCCGCGTTTACCCGCCTCTCGGACCGAGCGAGGGCACCATCGCCCCCGCCGAACGCTATGTCTCGAGCCAGGTTGGTGCCAACGATGTCACTTTGGGCGACACTTCGGTTCCGCAACTGATGCAAACCGACGCATTCGAAGTGATGACCAAGGACGCCAATTTCAGGGCCCTCGCCAAGGATCCGAACTTTGCCGTCTTCGCCCGCAATCCGCAGGCGCTGGAAGCCATGGCCCGCAACCCGCAGGCGTTCCTGGCCCTCGCCAAGAACCCGCAGGCGTTCGACGCGGCGCTGAAGGCCGCCCAGGCGACTTCGGCCGCCGGCCGCTCCGCCCAGGGCCGCGATGCCCAGGCGGTGGTCGCCATGGCCCGCAGCCCGCAGGCCTTCGAAGCCCTCGGCCGGCATCCGCAGGCGTTCGAGGCAATGGCGCGCAACCCACAGGCGTTCGAGGCTTATGGCAAGAACCCGCAGGGGTTCGCAGCCGCCGCTCGAAACCCGGCTGGCGTTGTCGCCATGGGTCGTAACCCGCAGGCCTTCATCGCCTTGTCGCGCGATGCCGCCGCCATGGAAGCGCTGGCCCGAGCCCCGCAGGCGTTCGAAGCTTTGGCCCGCAACCCGCAGGCTTTCGAGGCGCTTGGCCGCAACCCGCAGGCGCTGGTCGCTGCAGCCCGCGAGGCCGCTGGTCTGGCGGCTGCTTTCCGCGGAGCCAATGCGTTCGACGCCGCCGCCGTCGGCTCGTTCGCCCAGTACGCGGCGTCCTTCAACGCACTCGCCACCCAGCCGCAATTGTTTCTGGCAATGGCCCGCAACCCGCAGGCCTTCGAGGCGCTCGGGCGGCATCCGCAAGCGCTTGAGGCGATGGCCAAGAACGCCCAGGCCTTCGGCGCCTACGCCAAGAACCCGCAAGGGTTCGCGGCCGATGCCCGGAGCCCAGCCGGCGTTGCCGCCATGGCCCGCAACCCGCAGGCTTTCCTGGCTTTATCGCGGGACGCGGCGGCGATGACGGTTCTGGCCCGCAGTCCGCAGGCCTTCGATGCTTTGGCGAAGAATGCCTCCGGCCTGGCGGCGTTCGCGTCGAACGCGCAGATGTTCCGCGCGGCGATGAACGCGCAAGCGCTCACTGCCATGGCCCGCAGCCCGCAGGCCTTCGAGGCGCTGGCCCGCAATCCGCAGGCGCTCGTCGCCGCCGGCCGCGCGGCCGACGCGCTGACGGTGCAGGCGACGGCGGCGCAGATGGCTGCCGCCGGCCGTATGGACGCCCAGATGATGGCGTCGATGTCGGCACATTCGCAAGCTGTGGCGGCGATGGCTCGCAACCCGCAAGCGTTCGAGGCGCTCGCCCGTAATCCCGCGGCGCTCGCTTCGTTCGCTGCCAATGCCCGTTCGTTCGAGGCGCTTGGCCGCAATGCGAACTTCCACGCTCTGGCGATGAACCCGTCGTTCGCGGCGGCTCTGCAAAGCCCGGCGTTCGCGAACGCCATCAACGCGCGGTAAAATGGCGGCCGCTTGGCCGACTAAGGGGGGCAATGTTCGGGGCCAAGTGGCGTAGCCGCCGCGTATTCAGGGGAAGCGTGGCCGCACTGCTCGTCAGTGCGGCCACTGCCGCATATGCGCAAGGCATTGGCGACCCGCCGCCGCCCCAGCCGCCGACGACGACGGTGGTCGAGCCGATCGCCGAGCCCGACAAGGCTCCGAAAGACGCCAAGCCCGAGGAGGCCAAGCCGCCCGAGGAAGCCCAGCTCCCCGAGCATGTCCCGCCCAACGCTGGCGGGCTCAACCTGTCGACGCTCGAGACCGACAATTTCTCGATGCTCTATTTCGACCCGGTCCAGACCTATCTGACGCCCTACATCGGCCGCTCGGTCGAAAACGCGATCGCCTTCCACAAGAAAATGTTCAACTGGCAGCCGTGGGACCGCACGACGGTGCTGCTCAAGGATTTCGGCGATTACGGCAACGCCGCCGCCCGCTCCTCGCCCAACAACGCCGTCTTGTTCGACGTCGCGCCATTGTCTCAGACGATGGAGACCTTCACGCCGGGCGAGCGCTTCTTCACTTTGACCAACCATGAGCTGGCGCACGTCGCCACAATGGACGTGTGGAACAAGCGAGACGCCTTCTGGCGGCGGCTGTTCCAAGGCAAGCCGATGCCGGTCCAGGAACATCCTGAATCCATCCTCTACAACTTCCTGGCGACGCCGCGTAACGCGGTACCGCGCTGGTGGCTGGAAGGCAGCGCGGTTTTCATGGAGACCTGGATGGCGGGCGGGCTCGGGCGGGCCCAGGGCGCCTATGACGAGATGGTCTGGCGGGCCAAGGTCCGCGACGACGACAAATTCTATTCGCCGCTGGGGCTCGAATCCGAAGGCACCGCCGTCGACTTCCAGGTCGGGGTCAACGATTACCTTTACGGCACCCGCTTCTATTCGTTTCTGGCGCTGACCTATGGCCCGGAAAAGGTCATTGAGTGGCTGCGCCGCCCAGATGGCAGCAAGGGCTATTATTCGGCCGCTTTCAAACAGGTCTTCGGCAAGAAACTCGACAGCGTCTGGAGCGACTGGATCGGCTTCGAGCACCAGTTCCAGAAGGACCAGCTGGCCAAGCTGTCCGCCTACCCGCTGACCGAGGTTGCGCATTTGAGCCCGCGCGGCCTTGGCTCGATCTCGCGCGGCTTCGTCGACACCAAAACGAACCGCCTGATCGCCGCCTTCCGTTACCCGGGCCAGATTGGCTTTATCGGCACCATGGACCTCGCCACCGGCGCGCTTCACTCCTTGCAGGAAATCAAGGGGATGATGCTCTACAAGGTGACCAGCCCGGCCTTCGACCCGGACACCCGCAAGGCCTATTACACCGAGGACAATTACGCCTTCCGCGACATTGTCGAGGTCGATGTCGACACCGGCAAGAAAAAGATGCTGCTGCGCGACGCCCGCATCGGCGACATCGTCCTCAACCCGGCCGACAAGTCATTGTGGGGCATCCGCCACCAGAACGGCTTCGCCACCATCGTCCGCATTCCAGCGCCCTACCAGTCGTTCAGCCAGATCCACACGTTCGATTACGGGCAAATCCCGTTCGACCTCGACATCTCGCCCGACGGCAATATGGTCTCGGCCAGCTATGGGGAGATCAACGGCGACCAGTCGGTCCGCGTCTGGACGATGGCGTCGCTGCTCGGCGACGGCGGGCTCGAGGAAGTGGCGCGGCTGTCGCTGCCGCCGTCGACGCCGGAGGGCTTCGTCTTCACTCCCGACGGCAAAGGGCTGATCGGCACCTCTTATTATACCGGCGTCTCCAACGTCTTCCGCTTCGATATCGCCACCCAGAAATATGAGGTCGTCAGCAACGCCTCGACCGGCTTTTTCCGCCCCATGCCGCAGCCCGACGGCTCGTTATTGGTCTATGAATATACCGGCGAGGGCCTGACCCCGTCGCGGATCGTGCCGCAGCCGACCGAGGACCTCGGCACCGTCGAGTTCCTCGGCACCCGCGTCGTCAACACCCATCCGGTGCTCAAGACTTGGGGCGTCGGCTCGCCGGCCAAGGTGCCGCTGGACGACCTCGTCACCGAGCGCGGTCACTACAATGCCACCAAGCGGATGAAGCTCGCCGCCGCCTACCCGATCCTCGAAGGCTATCAGGGCCATTATTCGCCCGGATATCTGTTCCACTTCGAAGACCCGATGCAGTTCCACCAGTTCGACGCCAGCTTCAGCGTCTCGCCGTTCGGCAAGCTACCGGATAAGGAGCGCTACCACATCGCGCTCAGGTACAAGACGCTCAATTGGAAGCTCGCCTACCTCCACAATACCGCCGATTTCTACGATCTGTTCGGCCCCGTCGAGCGCAGCCGCAAGGGCGACGTCTTCTCGGTCGGCTGGAGCAAGACGACCCTCTACGACCCGCCGCGCACACTCGAATTCTTCGTCAACAGCGCCGTCTATCTCGGCCTCGAGCAATTGCCGGCAGCGCAGAACGTCAGCTCGCCCAAAAACGTCTTCTCGGCCGAGGCGGGGATGAAATATTCCAACACCCGCAAGTCGCTGGGCGGCGTCGACCATGAAAAGGGCGTCGCCTGGCGGACCACCGCCGGCATGGACAGCGACTTCCATGACCAGTTCCCGCGCATCACCGGCGAGATCGACTATGGCGTGCCGCTGCCGTGGAACAATGCCTCAGCCTGGCTTTACGGCTCGGCCGGCATCATCGCCGGGACCAAGTCCAGCCCCCTGGGCAGCTTCTACTTCGGCTCGTTCCGCAACAATTACGTCGATAACCGGCCGGAGAAGCGCTACCGCGAGCTGGAGAGCTTCCCCGGTTTCGAAATCGACCAAATCGACGCCCGCCGCTTCGCCAAGCTCATCGGCGAGGTCAATTTGCCGCCGATCCGCTTCGCCGAAGTCGGCACGCCCAGCATCTATCTGAGCTACGCCCGGCCGGCCTTGTTCGCCGGCACCATGCTGACCCATGACGCCGCCGGCGAGAACCATGATTACATGACGGTCGGCGGCCAGGTCGATTTCGCCTTCACCGCCGCCTTGCGGTTGCCGATGATCTTCTCGATCGGGGTTGCCGAGGGCTTCGCCGACGGCCACCGCGAAAAGACCGAGTTCCTCGCCTCCTTGAAGATCATGTAAGGGGCTGACGATGCTGTTCGAAGCGGTCGACTGGGCGGTAGCGCTGGTGCCGGTGCTGGTGATGCTGGCGCTGTTCATCTGGCTCGACGTCTTCAAGCTGATGACTCTGTGGGAAACGCTCGGCCTGCTGGTCCTAGGCGCGCTAACCGCCGCCGCCGCTTATCCGGTCAGCGGCACCTTCCTCGATGCCTTGCCGTTGGGCTTTTCCAACTACAGCCGCTTCGTCGCCCCGTGGATCGAGGAGTTTGTCAAGGGGCTCGCCATCGTCGGCCTCTTCTGGTTCAACCGCATCGGCTACAAATTGGACGCGGTCATCTCGGGCTTCGCCATCGGCGCCGGCTTTTCGGTGGTCGAGAACATCCTCTATCTGACCCGCTATCCGGAGCTCGCCGCCAACGTCTGGATGGTGCGCGGGCTCGGCACCGCCATCATGCACGGCACAAGCTGCGCCGTGCTCGCCGCCACCGCCCATGAGTTCGCCGAGCGCGAGACCCGCGACGCCGCCGCCGAGTTCAACTTCAACCCGCTCTGGTTCATCCCCGGTTTTCTGATCGCGGTCGCCATCCACACCGCCTTCAACCAGTTCCCCGATCAGCCGCTGCTGGCGATGATCGGCATCCTCGCCACCGCCCCGTTCATCATCATGGCGATCTTCCGCTTCGGCGCCGTCGAGGCGCAGCAGTGGCTGAGCGAGGAGCGCGAGGAGACCCGCGCCGCCCTCGCGGCCTGGGAGGCCGGCAAGTTCCCCGACGATGCCAGCGGCCGCAAGATCGCCGCCCTCGTCGAACGCGCCGACGAGAAAAGCGCGGCGGACATGCGCGAATATTGCCAGCTTTTGACCTGGCTGCTGCTGCAGGCCGAGGACACGCTGCACGATCAGGTCGACGACACCGAGAAGCTGCACATCCACGGCAAGGCGGCGTTCGATCGCCTGGCTGTCCTCCGGCGCGAGCTCGGCAAGACCAACGTTGCGACGCTGAGGGCGCTACTCCCGTTCAGCCGAAACGATTATTGGGAAATCTCCGAGCTCAAGGAACGCCTCGGCTGATTGTCGCCACGGAACAGCATCCCTAGGACAAAGGTTCCATTCCAAAAGGAACTGGCGGGAGAGCGATTCTGGCGACCGACGCCAACAGGCAGGCGCTCGACCCGCCGGTCGACCCGACCAAGGACCATATCCTCGGCGCCCCCGACGCCCCGATCATGCTGGTCGAATATGGCAGCTACGCCTGCGCCCATTGCCGCCGCGCCCATGATCGCATCGTCGACCTGCGCGACGAGTTCGGTGATCGCCTCGCCCACGCTTTCCGCCACCGCCCGCTGCCGGGCAATGACCTAGCGCTGGCAGCCGCCGAGCTTGCCGAGCGCGCCGCCGAGCAGGGCAAGTTCTGGCGCGCCCATGTCGCGCTGATGACCCGGTCGGACAGCTTGCGCCACGCCGATCTCGAGCGGATCGCGGACGAGCTGGGCTTGCCGCCGCCCTCCGCCACCGCCGTCAAGCGCGCCGGTCGGCGGGTGCGGCGCGACACCGCCGGCGCCGAGGCCAGCGGCGTCCTCATCACCCCGACCTTCTTCATCAACGGCCGCCGCTACGACGGCCCGTGGGATGATGCTTCGTTTGGCGAAGCGATGGACGGCGCGCTGGGCTACCGGGTCCGCGCCGCCGCGCTCGATTTCATGAACTGGACGCCTTCGTCGGGCATCCTCCTGCTCATCGCCACTTTGCTGGCACTGCTGCTCAGCAACAGCGGGTTGGCGCCGGCGCTGACGGCACTGTGGCAACGCGATGTCGGCTTCATCTGGGACGGCGGCGGCTTCACTCTGCCGCTGATACGCTGGGTCAACGACGGGCTGCTGACCATCTTCTTCCTGGTCGTCGGGCTGGAGATCAAGCGCGAGTTCACGGTCGGCCAGCTATCCAGCCGGCGGCTCGCCGCCATGCCGATCGCCGCCTCGCTCGGCGGCATGATCGTGCCCGCAGGCATCTATCTGCTGCTGATCCCGTCCGGGCCCTGGCTCCACGGCTGGGGCGTGCCGATCGGCACCGACACCGCCTTCGCCGTGGCGCTGATCGCGGCGATGGGCCCGCGAGTGCCGATCGAGCTTCGCGTCTTCCTCACCGCCGCCGCCATCATCGACGACATCGGCGCGATCCTCATCGTTGCCTTGTTCTATTCCGAGGGCATCCACGTCCTTTATCTGGCCCTGTCGCTGCCGATCGTCGCGGCGCTGGCGGCGCTCAACCGCGCCTCGGTCTATCGCATCGCCCCTTATGCCCTGCTCGGCGTCGCATTATGGTTCTGCATCCACGAAGGCGGCATCCACGCCACTTTGGCCGGCGTTCTCCTTGCCTTGTTCATCCCGACCCGGCCGCCGCCCGATTTCCAGGCGCTGATGGCGCAAAGCGACGCCATCGTCGCCAATGAGACCCTGGCCGGCCCGGTCGAGATGCGCCACATGCTGTCGCCCAGGGCGCTACGGGCGATCGACGCCATCCACGATCGGCTCGAATCGCCGGCCGACCGCCTGCTGCGCCATGTCGAGCTGCGCTCGAGCTACATCGTCCTGCCGATCTTCGCCTTCGCCAATGCCGGCGTCACCCTCGCCCCCGGCCTGCTCGACGACCGCGGTCTCCTGGTCACCGCCATCGTCGCCGGCCTGGTCGTCGGCAAGCCGGTTGGCCTGTGCGCCTTTTCTTACGCGGCGGTGAAGGCCGGGCTGGCGAAGAAACCCGACGCCTATGGCTGGAACCAGGTGCTGGGCGCCGGCTGCCTCGCGGGCATTGGCTTCACCATGTCATTATTCATCGCCGGTCAGTCCTATCCGCTGGCGGCTGATTTCGATGCCGCCAAAGTCGCCATTTTCATCGCTTCGATCCTGTCGGCGATCCTCGGCGTCGGGATGCTGTGGCGGATGGGCCGCGGCGATGCTTCTGAAACGGCCTAGCCCCGCGGGAACCGGTCAAGCATCCAAACCGCCTCTCCGGAGTTAGCTGATAAGAACGCAAAAAGGAGGAGTGCCGTGGCAGCCGCCGTGGATCGACGCGATGGAGTGATCTTGAGCCCGCTGCATGCGGTGCTGCTGGCCGGCATCGTGCCATTGTTCCTCGGCGTGCTGTTGTGCGACTGGGCCTACGGCTCGACTTACGAAATCCAGTGGAAGAATTTCGCGTCGTGGCTGATCGTGGGCGCGCTCGTCTATGGCGGCGTCGCCTTGCTCTGGTCCCTCATCGATCTGGTCCGCGCCGACCGGCGCGGCGGGCGACCGCTCCTCTATTTCCTGCTTCTGCTGGCGGCCTGGGTCCTCGGCTTCATCAACGCGCTGGTGCACGCCAAGGACGCCTGGGCGAGCATGCCGGCGGCGCTGATTCTGTCGGTCATCGTCGCCCTGCTCGCCGTTGCCGCGACCGTGCTGGGATTCGCCACGCGCCGCGCTGGAGACAGGCCATGACCGCCCCGCGCCTGCTGGTGGCGGCGGCCGCCCTCGCTATGCTCACCGCCTGCGGCGCCGAGCCAGGCCCGCCGCAATATGGCTCCGACCCGCGGCTGCCCGCGCCCCAGCGCGGACTGCTCCCGACCATGAAGATCGCCAAGCCGGCTGCCTGGGGCGACCGCCTGCCGACCGTGCCGCCAGGCTACACTATCACCGCCATCGCCACCGACCTCGGCATACCGCGACAGACCCTGATCCTGCCCAATGGCGACATTTTGGTTGCCGAAGGCCGCGGCGGCAACGCTCCGAAGCTCAATCCCAAGGATGTGATCGCCAGCTTCATCAAGGCCAAGGGCACGACTCAGGTCGAGAGCGGCAATCGCCTGACCCTGCTGCGCGACGCCGATGGCGATGGCACCTACGAAGGGCGGACCGTGTTCGCCGACAATCTCAACGCGCCCTACGGCATGGCGCTGGTTGGCGACCGCCTCTACGTCGCCAATCAGGACTCGTTGGTGCGCTTCGACTATCGGCCCGGCCAGGCCCGCGCCAGCGGCCCGCCGGCCCTGGTCGCCACTTTGCCCTCGGCGATCAACCATCATTGGACCAAGGCGCTCACCGCCAGCCCCGACGGCCGTTTCCTCTATGTCGGCATCGGCTCCAACAGCAATATCACCGAGCGCGGGATGACCGCCGAGACCGACCGCGCCATGGTCTGGCAAGTCGATGCCGAGACCGGCGCTCACCGGCCTTACGCCACCGGCCTACGCAACCCCACCGCGCTCACCATCCAGCCCGGCACCGGCCAGCTGTGGGCGTCGGTCAACGAGCGCGACGAGATCGGGCCCGACCTGGTGCCCGACTATGTCACCGCCGTCCGCGAAGGCGGTTTCTACGGCTGGCCCTACAGTTACTGGGGCAGCCACGTCGACAACCGCGTCCGCCCGCAAGACCCGCAAAAGGCGGCATCGGCGATCACGCCCGACTACGCGCTCGGCTCGCACGTCGCCACGCTCGGCCTGGCTTTCTCGTCGCCGGCGATGGGCGCCCGCTTCGCCGAGGGGCTGTTCGTCGGCGAGCATGGCAGCTGGAACCGCAGCGTCCCGTCCGGCTACCGGGTGATCTTCGTGCCCTTCCGCAACGGCCGCCCCGCGGGGCCGCCGATCGACGTCGTCACCGGCTTCATGGAGGACGGCGGCAAGACCTTCGGGCGGCCGGTCGGGGTGACCGTCGACCCTCGCGGAGCGCTGATTGTCGCCGACGACTTGTCGAACACCATTTGGCGGGTCGCCCCGGCTCGTTGAAGGGAATGGCGGAGAGGGTGGGATTCGAACCCACGGTAGGCTTGCGCCCACGCCGCATTTCGAGTGCGGTGCTTTCGACCACTCAGCCACCTCTCCGCGAGGCTCGGGCGCCAGCGCCGGGACGCGCCAGCCGGTCGGACGCGCGCCTCTAGCAGTGCGTCCGAGGCTTGCCTAGCCCGGCGGCGGGCTTACATTGGCGGCATGAACCGCCAGCTCACCGACGACCATGGCCAGCCGATCCCGGCCGCCCGCTTCGGCATCGGCGAGGTCGTCCGCCATCGCCTGCTCGACTTCCGCGGCGTCATCTTCGACGTCGATCCCGAATTCGCCAACAGCGAGGACTGGTACCAGTCGATCCCTGAGGACCTGCGCCCGGCCCGCGACCAACCCTTCTACCATTTGCTCGCCGAGAACGACCAGTCGAGCTACATCGCCTACGTCAGCCAGCAGAACCTCGTGCCGGACGAAGACGGCGAGGAAATCGACCACCCCGCCATCGACGGCCTCTTCGACCGCTTCGACAAGGGCAAGTACCGGTTGAAGCCGGTGCACACGCACTAGCCTTGGTTGACACCCGCGCGCGGCTTGCCTAGGCGGCAGCCTTTCCGCGCGGGGCGCTTTCGCGGCGCTTTTGGCGCGGTCACGGATTTGTTGGGATGAATGCAATGTTCGCAATCGTGCGCACGGGCGGCAAGCAATATCGCGTCGCCCCGGGAGACAAGATCGTCGTCGAGAAGCTGGCCGGCAACGCCGGCGACAGCGTCGATCTGACCGACGTCCTGCTGGCCGGCGAAGGCAGCGACCTGAAATCGACCTCGGGCCTGATCGTCGCCGCCGAGATCATCGCCCAGGCGAAGGCCGACAAGGTCACCGTCTTCAAGAAGCGCC
>DAIPLM010000184.1:0-3584 GCA_036769205.1 Sphingomicrobium sp. | reverse complement strand
AATGCCATGATACTCCCCCTGTTGCGACTCGCTCCCCGAGCACGAGCGCAAACGAGAGGCTGCACCAAGTCGTTGAATTTGCAAAGGCTACGCTATTTGAGCTCCAGCACCACCGGTCCCGACACCGGGTCCGTATCCCCATCCAGCGTGTCGCGGAACGTGTCGAGCGTCGCGATCATGTGGGGGCGGGCGGCGGCCATGGCGTCCATGTCGTCCCACTCGCCGATGATGCAATAGCTGCTCTCGCCGGTCTTGATCATGTTGGCGTGGCGCAGGCCCGGCCAGTTGCGCTCGACCGCCTGGTGCGCGTCGAGGAACTCCTGGTCGCGGCCCGGCTTCACTTTGAATCGCACGGCGTTGAAGGCAGTCATGATGGTCTCCTGCCGCCGAGCACAAGCGAAGGCTTTGCCCGGCAAAGTCGAGCTTGTGTCGAGAGACGCAGAGAACCGGCCGACGACCGGCGCAGCCGTGTCGATCGACGTCACGGATTCACTCCGTGACGGCCAGCTCGCCGGAGAAGCCAATATCAGCTTTGGCGGCGGCCTGAACAGGCGTATTCTCATGCGGAAAATTGAGGGAGGCGGATATGCGCACGACCACTCATTGCATGCCGATGGTGACGCTGGCCGCGCTCGCCGCCGCCGCAGCGCCTGTTGCCGCCGCCTCGTCGGATTATCTGCTGACGCTGCCGCCCGGCAAGGGCGAGGTCGCCGGCAAGGGCGAGCAGATCGAGATCCAGTCGTTCCATTGGGGGCCTCGGCAGACGACCAGCGCCGACGGCTCGAAAACAAGCGGCCACAGCATGCTTGGCGCCTCGGACGGCGTCGCGGCCGGCGACGTCAATGCCGCCGGCCCGGCTGAAAAACGCCAGCACGGCTGGACCACCGTCAGCAAGCCGCTCGCGCGCGGCAGCCTGACGGTCCAGGGGAGCCTGCCCGGCTGCACCGTCGGCAAGCGTTACTCCGGCATGCAGCTCGCCGCCGCCGCCGTGCGTTACGAGCTGAAGGATGTCGTCATCACCGCCTGCACCGCCAACATTGTCAGCCTCGACTATGCGAAAGTGACGGTGCGCGGCTGGAATCCGGAGCCGAAGCAGGAATAGCTTCGAGTCCCTGCGGCCTGCAACCACTCGCCCCCCAGCCCGTTGATATGGCTGGACAAAGCCCGCGCGCGAGGGAATCCTCGCCGATTGCTGTCCGATGGAATGTGCCGAATGACCAAGCGCAAAGTCCTCACACGCCTGCTGCTCGCCGGCCTGCTGGCGACCACGCCGGCCGCGCCCGCCCTCGCCGCCGGCCCCGGTCTCGCCGCCTCGCCGCCAACCACCCCGCTTGCCACTTCCGACACCCGCAGCGGCGTCCTGACTCTGGCCGGCGGCGCCTATGCCTATCTGCCCAAGGGCCGCACCGGCGCGCCCGCGCCCGTCCTGGTGGCGTTGCACGGCGCCGGCGGCCAGGCGGCCGATGTCCTCGCCGCCTTCCGCGAGGCGGCCGACGCCAACGGCATCGTCCTCCTCATCCCGCAGTCGACCAAGGGCACGTGGGACATGATCGAGGATTTGAAGACGCGGCTCGGCCTCGAGATGAGCGTCACCCCGCGCTACGGCAAGGATCTGAAGGCGATTGACGACGCGCTTGCCGATCTGTTCACCAAGGTAGCGGTCGATCCGGCGCGGGTCGGCATCATGGGCTTCTCCGACGGCGCCACTTATGCCTTGTCGGTCGGCACCGCCAACCCGCAACTCTTCCATCGCGTCATCGCCTTCTCGCCCGGCCCGGCCTTCCTCGGCAAGTCGGCGCCCGACCAGTTCGTCTTCATCAGCCATGGCGAGGAGGACAAGGTGCTGCCTTACTCGACGACGCGCGGCCACGTCGCCCGGCTGCGGGTGAAGAAGGTGCCGGTCGAGTTCGAGAAGTTCGACGGCGGGCATGAAGTGCCCAAGGCGATCAAGGAGAAGGCGATGGCCTTCTTCCGCGACCCCGCCGCGGCGACCGCCAACTCGAGCTCGGAGACCCAGGGCGCGAACTGATCAAAGGGTGAAGGCGGCGCAGGCCACCCGGGCGCCGCTGTTGCCGCTGGGGTCGGTGCGATTGTCATCGGGCGCGGCGTGGATGACCAGGGCCGCGCCATCGTCATCGACCAGGCCCGGCGGCACCGCCAGCGTCACGCTCGCCCGCCCGTCGGCGCCCACCACCAGGTTCGGCAGGTCGCCCAAATGCGGGCCCTCGGGATTGTCGCGGCCATGCTTGTGCGCGGTCGGGTTCCAGTGCGCTCCGGCGCTGGTGAAATCGGGCAGGTCGCAGCGGCCGACGGCGTGCAGGTGCATGCCATGCGCGCCTGGGGTCAGGCCGCTGGCGTCGATGGTCAGGGAGTTGCCGATCAGGCTGGCGCTGCCGGCCGACGATCCGTCGGCGCCGGTCAACGGCACGCTGGTGGCGACGGCGGGCACCCCGCCGGCGAACTGGATCTCGACCCGCCGGTTCTGCATCTCGCGGACGCCGTCGGCGGTCGGGACGATCGGCCGGCTCTCGCCGAATGCGGCAATCGTCATCGCCCCGGCGGGAACGCCATGAGCGACGAGATAGGTCTTGGCCTGCTCCGCCCGCCGGCGCGAGGCGACCAGATTGACCGAGGCTGGGCCGGAGCGATCGGCATGTCCGGCCAGCGCGACGCGGCTCGGCTTGAGCCGCTGATAAGCGGCGGCCACCTCGACGAGAGTCGCCTCGCCGTCGCGGGTCAGATCAGGCTTGCCCCAGTCGAAGAAGATGCGGAACGGCTGCCCGTCCGGCGCTTGCGCCATCGCTGGTGTGGCAAGTCCGGCGGCGAGGGCGATGACGACCGATAGACGCATGGGTGATGCTCCTTCCGGAGCCCCAATAGTCCCCCTCTCCCGCCGCGCCTAGGTGGCGATCAGGCCGTGCGTCCTTAGCCGGGCCAGGATGGCGGCGACGGCGGCGCGCGCCTCGGCGTCGACGGTTGTTCCGCCGGCCGGGTCGGCGACCGCCGCCAGCCGCGGGCCCACCACCTGGTCGCCGCCGACCGACATTTTGACGGCGCGGACATGGCCCTTCTCCCAGGCGCCATCCGAAAAGGTCGCAACCTCTCCCGACGCCTTGTCGAGCGCCGTCAGCCCCTCGAACGCGGCAATGAACCGCCAGCCGCCCGCCGTATAGCCGGCCAGCGCCAGGCCATGGCCCGCCCAGGCGCCTGTCGGGCTGCCGCCGACGATGTAGCAAGTCCCCACTGCCGGGCTGGACGGCGGCGCGTTCTGCAGGAAGCCGTCCACGGCGGCGCAAACCGCCAAATCGAAGGCGGCAAGAGCACCAGGCGAAACCATGTTCGGGACCGCGCAGCCCGTCCGCATTATCACCCGAGTAGAGCTGGGCGATGGACCCGCTCGGCCAGGTCAACCGCTTCAGGCTCGGTTCCCATTTGACATGCACGCGATGCTTGCGCGCCACCGGCAGGATTCCGCTCGGCCCTTCGACCATCACTGCCCGCGCCTCGTCGATGCTGGCCGCGACCAATGCAATTCTCAGACCCCGGTTTCTCGCCAGTCGGTTGACCCATTCGGCCCCCGCCCG
>DAIPLM010000183.1:0-3589 GCA_036769205.1 Sphingomicrobium sp. | reverse complement strand
CGGGTGTTGCCCGGAATCAGCTGAGGAAGTTCGTTCAGCAGCGTTTCGACGGTGACCGTGCCGGTCAGGTCGAACGTCTCTGAATCGACGGTGGTGACGGGGCTCGGCGCGTCCAGCTCGGGACGGACCAGGCGCGAACCGGTGACGACGATGGCGTCATCCGAATCCTGCTGGGCTTCCGGCGCAATCGTCGGCTGCTCCTCGGAGGCGGGAGCGGTTTCGCTGCTCGCCGGCGCGGTCGTGTCCTGGGCGAACGCCGGAGTGGCGATAGCGCCTGCGCCAAGAAGCGCGAGAGCCTGCCAAGCGGCAGTCGCACGCAAATTGGATTTCCTCATTTCAATCTCCCGAATCGGACGCCCCTCCCGGACCGTCACTAGTTCGCGGGCGCAAACCACCCCCACGTAGGTTGCCGTTTAGCGTGCATTAGGGCCGTCCTGTCCAGCGCCTACAGGCCTCGCGTCAGCTTTTGTTAAGGCACTGTGACAGCGCTGCCACAGTGGCATTTCGGGCCGAGACGGCCGCTAGCGGCGGCTTTGCGCGCGCTTTTCCGCGGCCAGGCTGGCGGCGGCATCGACATAGGGTTCCTGGCGCTCGACGCTCCAGTAACGCAGCTCGTCGAGCGCGATCATGACCTTGGTCTCGGCGCAGCGGACATGATCGCCATCGGCGAGCAAACGGAAGGTCCCCGCCAAATAGCGGATCTTCGCTTCACGGCCGCGGCCCGTCATCAACATGCGTCAGTCCTGATCGTCGAACAGGCCCGGCTGGGAGCCCGGGCGTGGTCGTGCCGGACGATAGGACCTGGGAGCGCTGCGCTCAAGCCGGGCGGTGCTGCCTTCGACCGTCGCTTCAACCGAGCCGTCGGCGAAGCGCAGATTGAGCAGGCCGGCGGCGCGGGCATCGCCGGCATGAATGAGGGTGCGGCCCTCGCGGTCGGTGACCCGGACGAAGCCGCGCTGCAGCGGCCGCTCGGGATGGGCGAGGCCGGCCAGGCGCCACAGCGAGGCCAATCTTTCAGCGGCTTGCTCGATGCGCTGACCGACCAGCTCATGCCGCAGCCGCGGCGCCACCGCGCTCAGATCGGCGCGGGCGTGGGCGGCGCGGGCGGCGAGCGCGCGCGGCAAGCGGTCGCCCAGCTCGTCGAGCCGCTGGCCGGCCGGCGCGAACAAGCCGGCGGCATCCGGCCAGCGCGCCAGCGTCAACTCGATGCGCTCGGCCGCCCGCGCCGCGCCGCGCACCAGGCATGACCGCATCCTCTGGCCAAGCTCGGCGAGCATCGCCGCCAGCTCGGCGCGAACCGGGACCGCCATTTCTGCGGCCGCGGTCGGCGTCGGCGCCCGGCGGTCGGCGGCGAAGTCGATCAAAGTCGTATCGGTTTCGTGGCCGACGGCGCTGATCAAGGGGATCGGCGAATCGGCGGCGGCGCGCACCACTTCCTCTTCATTGAACGCCCACAAATCCTCGATCGAGCCGCCGCCGCGGGCGACGATCAACAAGTCCGGTCGCGGATCGAGCATGGCGAAACCGCGGATTGCAGCGCTGACCTTAGCCGCCGCCCCTTCGCCTTGCACCGGCACCGGCCACAGCATGACGTGCGCCGGGCAGCGATCGGCGAGCCGGTGGAGGATGTCGCGGATGACGGCGCCGGTCGGCGAGGTGACGACGCCAATCAGGCGCGGCAGATAGGGCAATGCGCGCTTGCGGTCGGAGTCGAACAGGCCTTCGGCGGCGAGCGCCTTGCGCCTTTGGTCGAGCAGCGCCATCAGCGCCCCCTCCCCGGCCAGCTCGAGCCGGTCGACGACGATCTGATATTTGGAGCGGCCGGCGTAAGTGGTGAGCTTGCCGGTGGCGATGACTTCCAGCCCGTCCGCCGGCTGGAAGGCGAGGCTCGCCGCCTGCCCGCGCCAGATGACCGCGTCGATGCAGGCGCTGTCGTCCTTCAAGGTGAAATAGCAATGGCCCGACGCGTGGCGCTTCCAGCCCGAGACCTCGCCGCGGACGCGGACGAAGCCGAACGCCGATTCGACCGTCCGCTTGAGCGCGCCGGACAGCTCGCTGACGCTGAGCGGCGGCGAATTGTCGGTTGGCGACAGCTTCGCTAACAGGCCCGGACGGTCGTCGTCGGAAGCGGGGTCAGTTACGTCCATGAACATCCTGCTGCTAGGCTCGGGCGGACGCGAGGATGCGCTGGCGTGGCGGTTGAAGCAATCGCCGTCTTGCGGGCGGCTGGTGGCGGCACCGGGCAATCCGGGGATCGCGCGCTGGGCCGAATGCGCCGCCATCGACCCCTGTGACCCGCCAGCGGTCGTCGCGCTGGCGCGATCGATCGACGCGGGCCTGGTCGTGGTCGGCCCGGAAGCGCCGCTGGTGGCCGGGGTCGCCGATGCGCTGCGCGCCGCCGGCCTGCCCGTGTTCGGGCCGAGCGCGGCGGCGGCGCGGTTGGAAGGGTCCAAGGGCTTCACCAAGGATCTATGCGCGCGCGCCGGCATCCCGACCGCCGACTATGTCCGCGCCGACACCGTCGAGGCCGGCCTGGCGGCGCTCGACCGCTTCGCCATTCCGGTCGTCGTCAAGGCTGACGGCCTCGCCGCCGGGAAGGGCGTCACCGTCGCCGTGAGCCGGGGCGAGGCTGAGGCTGCCATCCGCGCCGCCGGCGACGGCCCGCTGGTCATCGAGGAGTTCCTCGACGGCGAGGAAGCGAGCCTGTTCGCCCTGGTCGACGGCCAGCGCGCCGTCGCTTTGGCGTCGGCCCAGGATCACAAGCGCGTCGGCGAGGGCGATACCGGGCCAAACACCGGCGGCATGGGCGCGTACTCGCCGGCTCCGGTGCTGACGCCCGCGCTCGAGCGGCAGGCCATGGAGCATATCATCGGGCCGACGGTGCGGGCGCTGGCGGCGGCCGGCACGCCTTATTCGGGAATCCTGTTCGCCGGCCTGATGCTGACCAGCGACGGGCCCAAGCTGATCGAATATAATGTCCGCTTCGGCGACCCCGAATGCCAGGCGATCATGCCGCGTATCCAAGGCGATTTCGCGGGCCTGCTCCACGCGGTCGCCACTGGTGGCGATTTCTCGGCTCCGCCGCTGTCGCCGGATGCCGGCCTGACCGTCGTCGTCGCCGCCCGCGGCTATCCGTCTGCCCCGGCCACCGGCGCCAGTATTTCCGGCATCGAGCGTGCCGAAGCGATCGGCGGAGTCACGGTTTTTCAGGCCGGCACGGCGACCGCCGGCGGCGCGCTGGTCGCGAGCGGCGGCCGGGTGCTTGCCGTCACGGCGGTCGCGGAGACTCTGGCAGAGGCGGCCAATCGCGCTTATCGGGCGGTCGACGCGATCACGTTCGCCGACGGCTTTTGCCGCCGCGACATCGGCTGGAGGGAGCTGGAACGCCAGGCATGAACCGGATGACCATCCTGGCACTGGGCATTGCGGCGGTGATCGCGGTTACCTGGTTATGGCACGGACCGCTCGGCGCCGGCGACCGGTTCGCGGCTGACGTCGAGCGCCGCACCCGGGTCATGCTCGATCATGACGAGATGGTACGGGTCGAGGCGTTGCTGGAGCGCGATCCCTTGTCGCGCCGCCTGGTCCT
>DAIPLM010000019.1:0-13112 GCA_036769205.1 Sphingomicrobium sp. | reverse complement strand
GAACCGGCTTGCCAAGATCGCGCTCGAGGGCACGCAATATGGATCGATCAGCGACTTGCTGACCGGCCCGACCGCGCTTGCAACCTCGATCGACCCCGTCGCGGCCGCCAAGGTCGCGGTGGACTTCGCCAAGACCAACGATCGTCTCGAGATCGTTGGCGGGGCGATGGGTGACACCCTGCTGGATGTCGCCGGGATCAAGGCACTGGCCGCACTGCCGTCGCTCGACGAACTGCGCGCGAAGCTCGTGGGCCTCATCCAGGCACCTGCGACCAAGATCGCCCGCACCGTCGCCGAGCCAGGCGGGCAGCTGGCCCGGGTCTTTGGGGCATACGCGGCCCAGGCAGCTTAGGTTTTCACGTTTTCACAACGCACGAATGGGGCGAGGCCCCGCAAAGGAGCAATACAATGGCTGACATCACCAAGCTGGTCGACCAGCTTTCCGAACTGACCGTCCTCGAGGCCGCTGACCTCGCCAAGGCGCTCGAAGAGAAGTGGGGCGTCTCCGCCGCCGCCGCGGTTGCCGCCGCGCCGGCCGCCGCCGCCGCTGCTGGCCCGGCCGCCGAAGAGCAGACCGAGTTCGACGTCATCCTGACCGGCGACGGTGGCAAGAAGATCAATGTCATCAAGGAAGTCCGCGCCATCACCCAGCTCGGCCTCGGCGAAGCCAAGGCCCTGGTCGAGGGCGCGCCCAAGCCGATCAAGGAAGGCGTCAACAAGGCCGAAGCCGAGAAGATCAAGGCTCAGATCGAAGCCGCTGGCGGCACGGTTGAGCTCAAGTAAGCTTTTCGCAAAGATTTCGCGGGCGTCTTGAAGCGTCCGTGGAGGGAAGGGCGGCTCCGCGAGGGGTCGCCCTTTTCCGTTGGCGCCGGGCGCAATCCTTTGTTTACTTGGGCGGCTTAGCCTCCCCCAATGTTGCGATATTATTTCGCCTTCATCGTCGCGGTGGCGATCGGGACGGCCTTGCTCAGCGGTGGCCAGGTTGAGCCGACAGCGGCTGTGGCCCGCGCCGATGAGGTGATCGCGGTGACGGCGGAGCCACCAGCAATCGAAGCCGCCGCGCTGCAATCGGCCAGCGGCGGCCTGACACTGAAACGCGAGCCGGACGGGCATTTCTATGCCGACACCCTGATCAACGGCGCCAGCATCCGCATGCTGGTCGACACCGGCGCCAGCGGCATCGCGCTCAGCCGCGACGACGCCCGCCGCGCCGGCATCGGCATTTCGATCGGCATGCCGAACGTCGTCGGCCAGGGCGCCGGCGGCGACGTCCATGGCGAGATGGTGATGCTCGACCGTGTCAGCCTCGGCGGCGAAAGCGCGTCCGCCATGCCGGCGATCGTGCTCGATGGCGGCGACCAGTCGCTGCTCGGCCAGGCGTTCCTCGGCAAGTTCGCCAGCGTCGAGATCCGCGGCGACACGATGGTTCTCCGCTGAGTTGGCGCCTTGGGGGGTGGACGCGGCGGCCTGGGTGCTTAACATCCCGAACCCATGAGGAAGCAAATCGAACGCACCCTAGCGGGGCTTGCCGCCATCATCGGCTGGGCCGGGCTGGCGCTGCAATATTGGCTGATCGTCAAGGTGATGGGTCTGGCCGACGGCAGCTGGCGGTTCCTGGCTTTCTTCACCATCCTCGCCAACATCGGCACGGCCTTGGTGGCGACGGCTGTGGCGACCGGCAGCAATGGCATGCTGGCACGGCCCAAAGCGAAGCTGCTGGCGGCGACCTCGATCGCCTTGGTCGGCCTGGTTTATTCCTTGTGGCTGCGGACGACCTGGAACCCGCAAGGGTTGCAGAAGCTGGCCGACCATGCGCTGCACGACGCCGTGCCGGCGTTGGTGCTCGGCATGTGGCTGGCCGGGCTGCACGAGCAGCTCAAATGGCGCGACATCTTGTGGGCGATAGTGCCGCCGGCGCTTTACTGCATTTATGCGCTGGCGAGGGGCGCCGCCGACGGCTTCTATGCCTATTGGTTCCTCAACCCGGCCATCCAGGCCCCGGCGCAGATGCTGGCGAGCATGTTGGTGCTGCTGGCGGCGGTGGCGGCGATCGCCGCCGTGCTGGTCACCATCGACCATTGGATCGACGACGTGAAGGACGAGCCGCCGCCGCCCAAGCGCAACCGGATCGACGAGGCCGGCCGCCAGAGCTTCCCGGCCAGCGACGCGCCTGGCTGGACACTGGGCGAGGAGCCCAAGGAATAACCGGCCGGGTTCGCTGCGACCCACTCGGGAACCATTTGTTAGTGCCGGCGGGCGCAAGGTTCGCGCCCGTAACCGCCGGATCGACCAATGACTGAAGCCGCATCGGCCACGACCTTCATCATGGGAGCGCGGCTCCCGTGGCCCGACGACGCGCCGGTGCTGGCCGAGCAGGGCCCGTTCGAGGCTGGCGTGATCCACGACAATGGCGCGCGGCTGGAGTGCGCGATCCGGCGGATTTCCGCGCTTGGCGCGACCCTGCGCGGCAAAATCGGCAAGGCGGTCGGTGACGAAGTCGCGGTCGAGCTGGCGACCGGTCACCGCCATGCGGCGACGGTCGAATGGGCCGAGATCGGCGAGGCGGGGGTGCGCTTCCACCAACCCGTCGACGTATTGGCCCTCATCAACCGCAAATTGGTCAGCCAGGCCGCCGAGCGCCGCGCCATGCCGCGCGTCGAGATTCGCTGCGGCGCCTTCGTCAAGAAAGGCGAGGATTTCCTGCCGGTCATGCTCCGCAACATCTCCGCGGGTGGGCTGCAGGTCGAAGGCGAGGGGCTGCCGCCGCAAGGCACGTTCGTGTCGATCTTCATCGATGGCATCATCGTACCCCCCGGCGAGGTCGCCTGGCGCAAGGACCGGCTGGCGGGCATCGAACTGCTCGAGGAATTGAGCTGGAGCTCGATCATGCCGTGGATCCGGGAGCAGGTGCGGGCGGGGGCAGGGTAGCGGGCGCGCGCACCGCATCGTGCGCTCCGCGCCGAGCTTGGTTAAGCTCTGCGGCTTAGGCGCAACACTTTCAGATTCCCTTGCTTTTGGCGAATTTCTCACCGGAGTGTGGCGCCTTTCGGTGGTATGGTGCGGGCGGGCGGCGTGTTCGCCCGTGCAGGGGAAGACCGATGGAATTCGAGGTCGAACGCAATCGGACGGCACAATTGGTGGCGTTGCTGTTGACAATTCTCGTCGTCGGCGGCGGCATCGCCTGGGCGATGACCGCGGCTTAGGATCGCGGGCGGGAGTTAAGGCGGATCCCGGGTCAGGCCCGGGATGACGAGTCAGGCAGCGAGACGAAGCTGTCGAGGACGCGTTTGCGTCCCGCATGCTCGAAATCGATCTCCAGCTTGTTGCCTTCGATGGCGGCGATGGTGCCGTAGCCGAACTTGCCGTGGAAGACACGCTGGCCGAGCGACAAATCGTCGCGGCCCTTGTTGCCGAGACTGACGGCACTGGCCTTGGCCTCGATCGGGGGGCGGGCATAGGCGTCTTGCCATTGGCCCCGCCGCCCCCTCACCCCGCTCGCGCTGACGCGCGAGTCGCCCTCTCCCTCAAGGGGAGAGGGGTGTGCGGCGCGTTGCCACCCCGGTCCTCTGCTTGGCCTGGCAACATGGGCGAAGGGGTCGGCGCGCTCGCTCCACTGGGCGCGCCACAGGCTCTCGCCCCCGGTCATCGTGGTTTCCTGCTCGATATGCGCCTCGGGCAATTCGGCGACGAAGCGGCTGGGGATCGAGCTGGTCCACTGGCCATAGATGCGGCGGTTGGCGGCATGGAGGATGGTCGCCGAGCGGCGGGCGCGGGTGATGGCGACATAGCCGAGGCGCCGTTCCTCCTCGAGGCTGGCGAGGCCGCCTTCGTCCAACGAGCGCTGCGACGGGAAGACGCCTTCCTCCCAGCCGACCAGCCAGACATAAGCGAACTCCAGGCCCTTGGCGGCGTGGATGGTCATGATCGTCACCTTGTCGCCGGTGTTGGCGCTGTCATTGTCCATCACCAGGCTGACATGCTCGAGGAAGGCGGCGAGGCTGTCATATTCTTCCATCGCCCGGGCGAGCTCGGCGAGGTTTTCGAGGCGGCCGGCGCTTTCGGCCGAGCGGTCGGCCTGGAGCATGGCGGTGTAGCCCGATTCGTCGAGCATGATGCGGGCGAGTTCGGGGTGGGTCAGCTCGCTCGCCATTTGCCGCCAGCGGGCAAGGTCGCCGACGAAGCGGCCGAGGCTGCGGCGGGCCTGCGGGGTCAGCTCGTCGCTGTCGAGCATTTGCGCGGCGGCGAGCAGCAGCGGCTGCTGCTGGGCGCGGGCGAGGCGGTGGATGGTGGCCACTGCCTTGTCGCCGAGGCCGCGCTTGGGGGTGTTGATGATCCGCTCGAAGGCCAGATCGTCGGCGGGTGACTGGATCAGACGGAGGTAGGCCAAGGCGTCGCGGATCTCGGCGCGCTCATAGAAGCGGTAGCCGCCGACGATCTGATAGTTGAGGCCGATGGCGATGAAGCGCTCCTCGAACTCGCGGGTCTGGAACTGGGCGCGGACGAGGATGGCGGTGTTGTCCAATGAGGTGCCGCGGGCCTCAAGCCGCTCGATGTCCTCGCCGACGCGGCGGGCTTCCTCGGGGCCGTCCCAGACGCCGATGACCTTGACCTTGTCGCCTTGCGCCTGCTCGGTCCACAACGTCTTGCCTAGGCGGCCCGCATTGTGGGCGATGAGGCCGGTGGCGGCGGCGAGGATGTGCGGCGTCGAGCGGTAATTCTGCTCGAGCCGGACGATCCTGGCGCCGGGAAAGTCCTTTTCGAAGCGCAGGATGTTGGCGACCTCGGCGCCGCGCCAGGAATAGATCGACTGGTCGTCGTCGCCGACGCAGCACAAATTGCGGCGCGGCTCGGCGAGCAATTTCAGCCAGTCGTACTGGGCGGCGTTGGTGTCCTGATATTCGTCGACCAAGATGTAGAGGAAGCGATTGCGGTATTGCTCGAGCACGTCGGGCGCGGTGCGGAAGATGGTCAGCATGTGCAGCAGCAGGTCGCCGAAATCGCAGGCGTTGAGGGTTTTGAGCCGCTCCTGGTAGGCGGCGTAAAGCTCCTGGCCGCGGCCGTTGGCGAAGGCTTCGGATTCGGCGGCGTCGATGACGGCCGGAGTCCAGCCTCGGTTCTTCCAGCGGTCGATGAGGCCGGCGAGCTGGCGCGTGGGCCAGCGCTTCTCGTCGAGGTTGGCGGCGGCGATCAGCTGTTTCATCACCCGCAACTGGTCGTCGGTGTCGACGATGGTGAAGTTGGATTGCAGCCCGACCAGCTCGGCATGGCTGCGCAGCATCTTGGCGCCGGTGGCGTGGAAGGTGCCGAGCCACGGCATGCCCTCGATTGCGCCGCCGGAAATCGTCGACACCCGCTCGCGCATCTCGCGCGCCGCCTTGTTGGTAAAGGTGACGGCGAGGATCTGGCTCGGCCAGGCTTTGCGGGTGGCAATCAAGTGGGCGAGGCGGGCGGTCAGCGCAGAAGTCTTGCCGGTGCCGGCGCCGGCGAGCACCAGCACCGGCCCTTCAGTGGTCAGCACCGCCTCGCGCTGAGGCGGGTTGAGTCCGGACAAATAGGCCGGCTCGGAGGCGGGAAGCGGGGATTCGGGCACGGGCCGGAGGTAAGGCGCGGGGAACGGAACGGCAACCGCGATGACGACTCGCAGCGCCCGGGATCGTTTCGGTTCAGTTACACCCGATATCCCCGTTATCCACAGGCTTGGGGGTGCATTTTCCGCTTGGCGCGACTCGGAAACCTCGTCCACCTTCCAATTGTGATCGGGACGGAAGTCCCCGCCTCACCGGAAGGCCGGCAACGGCAAGAAGGAGCGGCGAGTGACGGAAGCTCCGATCTCCGCCGGCAGGCGATGGAATGAGGTTCGAAGCCGAACTGCCCGCAAGGGCGATGACGCGGCGAACGGATTTCCGGACCAGTCGGCAAGAGGCGCCGGAAGAGCTGGTACTTCCGTTTGCGAGGGCGGTTTCCCCCCCAGGGAGACAAAGCCGCGTGAAAGGGACCCAGCCCAAGAAGGGCCGTGGAACATCGAGGTCGCGGAAGCCTTCGGGCCAAGCGGAGGGGAATTGGGGGGCGAAGCTCTTTCGGGAGCCGAACCGAACAAGGAACCGGGTCTTCGGACCGCCGCGGTGGGAAACGACGCCTGAGCTGGTGCGCCAGGATCGAGGACGGGTTGCGGGACCTTCGGGTTCGACGATCAAGGTCACGAACACCGGCAAATCCTTCGCTCGGCGCAGTGGGGCCTGGCAGCAATGCCGGGCCCCATTTCCGTTCAGGGCCATTGCGGCGCGGCCGCTGTTGGAAGCGATCGAAAGTACCGCCCGAGCCCGCCCGGCCAATTGCCGGTGAAACAAGTGAGCCGTCGTGCGTTTGAGGCTCGAGGCGGCGACACGCGCCGTCAGAGCGGGCACGAAGGAGAGTCACCGTGCTTGCGCTCGTCGCCGCCGCTCTGGCCGCCGCCACCCCGTCCCCGATGCTGGAAGCTTCGACCCCCTGGTGGGAGCGGATCACCGTCACAGTCGACGACAAGGGCACGCAACAATCGTGCAAATACCAGTCGAGCCTGTCGACTGCCGGTGCCGAAGCCTGCGATGAGGAAATCGCGTCCAGCATCGAGGCCGGCGGCGCCAAGGGCGGCCCCGGCGTGCTGTCGAAGCTGACCTTCGAGCGGCGCTTCAGCCCGGGCGCGAAACTCGACTCCGGGCGCCTGCATACCGGCGACAAATTGCTCGGCCAGCAGGTCATGTTCCTGACCATCGGCGGCGACGGCGCCATCGAGTCCTGCCGGGTCGTCGGCACCTCCGGCGAGCTGCTGCCCGCCTATGGCTGCGCGGAGGCGAAGTCCGAGCAGTTCCGGGTGCAGGCCAGCGCCAAGGCGCAAGCGGCGCGCCAGGCCTTCATGACGATCACCGTCTACGGCCACACGGAAAATATCGCCTGAGGCGTCGGCTCGGCGTTTCGACCGTCCGCGGCTGCAACTGCCGCTAGCTGACGATCACCCGCGTGGTCATGCCGAGCATGGTGTGGAACGGGCGGCCGCAGTGGACCTTGTAGGTGCCGCGCGCGGGCACGAGGTCGATGACGGCGGTACGTCCCTTCTTGACCTCGACCTCGCCATTGGGGGCGCGGCCGGCCAGGATCCGCGCCGAGCGGAAGAATGAAGGAGCGTCGAATTCATGAGTGCTGCCAGAGCGGTTGGTGAAGATCAGCCGCACCGGCACGCCGGCGGGCAGATAGATCGGGCTCGGCTGGAACGCGTAGCTTGAAAGCGTGATGTAGACGAGCGGGCGCGGCGGCTCGGCGGCGCTCGCCGGAAGCGCCAATACGGCGGTGGCCAGCGCGGCGGCGCCGATATATCGCATGCTCTTCATCGCGCACCTCCTAGCAGACGAGGGACTCGCGACAAGCCGGAGGCGCGGGCGTCATCCACCCGCGCCCCCACAAGTTGGTTCAGGCAGAGGCATTCATGCCGTGCTTGATGCTGCTGACCTGGTCGTGGCCCTTGAGCACCGATTGGTGGACACTCTCAACGACGGCGCGGGCTTCGCCGCTCAACGTGTCGCTCTCCAGCGCGGTCTGGAACTTGGCCTTGAGGTAATCCTCGCCGCGCTCGACCTCGTTGATGATCGCCTTGTCGTCTTGGCCGGTGACCGCCGCCTTGAGGTCGAGCCAGCGCTGGTGGAGGGCGCCCATGGTCGACTGGTCGTCCTCGGGCTCGCCGCCGAGGCGGCGGACTTCGGCGCGCAGGTCTTCGGCGCAACGCGCGCGCTCGTCGGCGTTGGTCCGGAACATTTCCTGGAAACGGCCGGACTCGCTGTTCTCGGCGGCGTCGCGATAGCCCTGGACGCTGTCGAGCAGGGTTGCCGTCAAAGTGTTGAGGGTGGTGATTTCGTCGCTCTTGCCGATCATCGTTTCGCTCCTTCGTGTGATTGGGATGCAGCTTTAACGAACCGAGCGCGCGGTCGTGCCGTGGCGAACGGAATTTCGACCGACGACAGGAGCGGTTCGCCGCCGATCATGCTAGGCAAGCGCCAAGGGGGGCGATTCGTCATGCGCATGAATCTCGCATTGTGCCTGCTGACTTTGGCGGCGACGCCGCTCAGCGCCGAGGCGCCGAAACGCATGGGGCCGCCGGACTCGCCGATCGCCGCCTCGGTCGAAGTGCCCGCCGGCAGCCGCCTGATTTATGTCAGCGGCCAGGTCCCCGAAGTCGCCGATGCCGCCGCCGCAGAAGGCAGTGTCGCGCGCTTCGGCGACACCGAGGCACAGACCCGCTCCGTCATCGGCAAGATCGAGAGCGTGCTCAAGCAGCACGGCTTGGGGCTTGGCGATGTCGTCATGATGCGGGTGTTCCTGGTGGCGCCGCCCGGGCAGCCGCGGATGGACTTCGCCGGCATGATGCGCGGCTACAGCGCGACATTTGGGACGGCAGCGCAACCGAACAAGCCGGCGCGCTCGACGATGCAGGTCGGTGGATTGGTGAACTCGGGTTGGCTGGTGGAGATCGAGGCGACCGCGGCGAAATAATCAACGGGGGAGGGGCAGAATGACCGTTAGTCGACGCGATGTCTTGATGAGGGTCGGGATGGCCGGCGGCGCCGGCGCCATGCTCGCCGCCATGAACTTGCTCGGTTTGTCGCCGGCGACGCCGGCCTCGGCGGCCAGTTTCGCGCTGCCGCCGGCGTCGGGCACCGGCAAGAGCGTGGTGGTGCTCGGCGCCGGCATCGCCGGGCTGGTGGCGGCCTATGAACTGCAACGGGCTGGCTACAAGGTGACTTTGCTGGAGGCGAGAAACCGGGTCGGCGGCCGGGCCTGGTCGATCCGCGGCGGCGACCGCGTCGAGCAGTTTGACCGGCCGCTGCAGCAGGCGCGCTTCTCCGAGGGGCTTTATTTCAACGCCGGCCCGGCGCGCATCCCCAGCTGGCACCATGCCGTGCTGGGTTATGCCAAACGGCTGAACGTGCCGATGGAAGTGTTCGTCAACAGCCATTTGGCCAGCGGCTGGGACTTCAACGGCAAGGTCCAGAGCGGGCGGCGGATGGTCAACGACATGCACGGCCGGATGGCCGAGTTGCTGGCCAAGGCCATCGATGCCCATGCCCTCGACGCCGCCATGCCGAAAGACGAACTGGGACAGTTCCGCCAGTTTTTGCGCTTTTACGGCGGGCTCGACGACAAGGGCGTGCTGACCGCGCAGCCAAGCTCCGGATATTCGGATTGGCCGGGCGGCTTTGACGACCCTGGCAAACCGCTCGACCCGCTGACCATCAAGGAGATGCTGCCGAGCCGCGCCGCCGCCTTCCCGCAGATTTTCCAGGCGATCATCGACATGCAGCCGACCATGCTGCAGCCGGTCGGCGGCATGGACCGCATTGCCCATGCGCTCTACCTGGCGGTCCAGCCGAGCGTGCGGCTGAACGAGCCGGTCACCGCCATCCGCCGCGACGGCCAGGGGGTGCGCATCGAGCACCGCAGCGGCGCGACGCGTGCCGATTATGCGGTCGTCACTTTGCCGGCGACGTTGCTTGAGCGAATTCCCAACGACTTCTCGCCAGCAAAGAAAGCCGCGCTCAAGAACATCAACTATCTGAAAAGCGCCAAGGTCGCGTTCGAGGCGCCGCGCTTCTGGGAGGACGACGGCGTCTATGGCGGGCTCGCCTGGACCGACAAATTGAACGAGAATGTCATTTACCCCAGCGACCGCTTCCACAGCCCGCGCGGCATCGTCGTCGGCGCTTATGTCGCCGGCTGGACCCACCAGGACACGCCCGACTCCTTCGTCAAATTGCCGATCGCCGAGCAGATCCGCATCAGCGCCGGCTCGATCGAGGCGCTGCACCCCGGCAAGTCGGCGCTGCTGGAGAAGCCGGTCGCCGTCGACTGGGGGCAGGTGCCTTATTCCGAAGGCGTCGGCGCCTTGTGGGATGGCGGTGGCGCGGGACAAGAGGGCGGGCGGCGCACCGGCGCCTATCTCGAATTGCTCAAACCCGAGGGCCCGATCGTCTTCGCCGGCGAGCATCTGAGCTATGTCGGCCTGTGGCAGGAAGGGGCGGCACTGTCGGCGCACGAGGCGCTGAAATTGGTCCAGGCGATGGCGGCGGAGAAGCCGGCGAAGGTCGCCTGACCGCCAAGCGGACGCTGGCGCAGGCCAATGCGGCGCGCTAAGCCGCAAACCAAAGCAGGGAGGCTAATCATGCGCATATTGTGGACGGTGACGGCGGCAATGGCGCTGGCGCTTGGCGCGGCGCCGGCACACGCGGCACCGGCGAGCCTCGCCGCTGCCGTCGCCGACAGTGATGCGCGGAGCCCTGACAACATCAAGCTCGACGAGAGCCGCAAGCCGGCCGAGGTGCTGAAGTTCCTCGGCCTCAAGCCGGGGATGCGGGTGTCGGACCCGTTCGGCGGCAATCTCTACTGGGCCGAAATCACGGCGCCTTTTGTCGGGCCGAAGGGGCGAGTGATCATCTGGCAGCCGACGCAATTCTACCGGCAAAAGGGCTATGACAATTACACGGCGCTGAAGGCGAAGCAGCCCAACGTCTGGATGCGGGTCAGCCCGTTCGAGGCGCCAGACCTCGGCGCCGGCTATGACTTCATGCTGATCAACCTGGATTATCATGACGTCTATTGGGAAAGCCCCAAGAACAATATCGTCCGCATGGACCCCGACCAATGGCTGAAGGCGGTCTATGCGGCGATGAAGCCGGGCGCGGTGGTCGGCATCATCGACCATGTCGGCGGCTCCGGCGAAGCCCGCGCCACGGTCGAGAAATACCACCGCATCGATCCGGCGGTGGTCAAGGCCGATTTCAAGCGCGCCGGCTTCGTCCTGGAGGCCGAGAGCGATATGCTCAGGAACCAGGCCGACGACCATAGCCTCAACGTCTTCGACCCCAAGATTCGCGGCCACACCGACCGCTTCGTCTTCAAGTTCCGCAAGCCGCGGTGAGCGACTCGCCCGAAGCCGCCGCCGCGCGGCCGACCCGTGGCGGCCGGAGCTGGTGGATGCTCGGGGGATTGGCGCTCGGCCTGATTGCCGGCGCCGGGGTTGCCTGGCTTGGCGATGGGCCGCGCGAGCCGTTGCTTCGCGCTGCCACGATCATTGGCGGCCTGTGGCTCAACGCGCTCAAGATGACGGTGATCCCGCTCATTGTCGCCCTGCTCATCATTGGTATTGCCCAGGGTGCGGAAGCCGTACGGGCGGGGCGCATCGCCGGGCTCACCATGGCCTGGTTCCTGGCGGTTTATCTGGCTTCGGCGATTTTCGGCGCGCTGATGATCACGGCGCTATTCGGCGCCTTCCCGCTACCCGATATGGCGGTCGAGGCGCTGCGGACCGGGCTGGCCGCGCTCGACCCAAGCGCGACGACACCGACCGTTCCGCCGGTCGCGGATTTCTTCAGCAACATCATCCCATCGAACGCTCTCGCGGCGGCGGCCAACGGCGATGTCCTCCAACTGGTGGTGTTCACCTTGCTGTTTGCGTTCGCCGCGACGCGCATCCCGGTGCAAAGCCGGCAATATCTGCTCGATTTTTTCGGGGCCGTGCGCGATACGTTGCTGGTCCTGATCGGCTGGGTGCTGTGGATCGCGCCGATCGGTGTCTTCGCCCTTGCCTTCGCGCTTGCAGCGGGCGCCGGAGCGGCGGCGGTGGCCGCGCTTTTGCATTACGTCATCCTGCTCTGCCTGGTCGGCGCCGGCGTTGGCATCGGGGGCTATGCGATTGCCGTCTTGGCCGGCCGGCGCCCGCTCGCCGCCTTCGCCAAGGCGATGATCGCGCCGCAGAGCTTCGCCGTTTCCACCCGTTCGTCGCTGGCGTCGATTCCGGTCATGTTGGTCGCCGCGCGAGCCCTCGGCGTCCGTGAGAAAGTGGCCGATGTCACATTCCCGATGATCGGCGCTTTGTTTCGTCCCACGGGCCCGGCGATGAATGTCGCCGTCGCCTTTTATGTCGCGCATTTGTTCGGGCTGGAGCCGACCGTGACCCAGGTTGTCGCGGCGGTGGCCGTCGCCGCCGTGATCAGCTTCGGCTCGATCAGCGTCCCCGGGGAGGTCAGCTTCATCAGTTCGACGACGCCGATCGCAATGGCTCTCGGTGTGCCGATTGCGCCGCTGGCGCTGCTGGTCGCGGTTGAGATGATCCCGGATATTTTCCGGACCCTCGGCAATGTGACGATGGACGTGGCGGTCACCGCCGCCGTCGACCGCAAAACCGCCTCTGAAACCTGAACGCCAGTTGACCGTCGTTCGTCGAACGGTCGGGGGATGAAAGGCGTTCGTCGGGCCACCGGCCCGATCGCCGACCGCAGCCGCTCGCCGGTCGAGCGGCGGATGATTCCGAACCGCGCTTGTCCTACCCCCGAATGGCGGCGCGAGGGGCCCCGGGCTTCCTCATCACCCCGACGGGGTCCCTCGTTCCGCAACGCGAAAAAGGGAAATGTCCAATGAAAGCGATCCTGTTGATGGCCGCGGTCCTGACCTCGGCCTTGCTGACCGTCCCCACCGTCACTTCGGTGGCCGACGCCAAAGTCGTCGATCTTCGCCTCAACGCCTGAGGCGAAAGGAAACGAATGAACCACCAACCAATCCTTGAACCGATCGCCGGCGCGCGGCCCGACCGGGCCTACCGCCCGGCGATCGACCTTACCCGGTCCGCGTAGAGCCGGCCGACCGGCTGCTCGCTGTCGTCGCCGAGCCTGGCGATCCACCGCCCCGAGGGGTTGCGCGAGAAACCGGTGATGAAATCGCGGCGGACGATCGCCGAGCGATGCAACCGCACGAACAACTGCGGGTCCAGCCTTTCCTCCAGCGCCGCCATCGAATGATGGATCAGCCAGCTGCGCGCGCCGACGTGCAGCCGCATGTAGTCGCGCTCCGCCGAGACGCGGTCGACGTCGCGGGTGGCGATGCGGACCAGGCCGGTGCGGTCCGACGCCCAGAACTCTTCGAGGAATGCCGATGGCGCCGCGGTCAGCGCTTCTTCCTCGCCGCGATGGCGCAGGTGGACGCGGGCGCGGTCCAAGGCCTTTTGCAGCCGCGCCGGCTCGATCGGCTTCATCAGATAATCGACCGCCGCGACCTCGAAAGCGGCGACCGCGAACTGGTCGAAGGCGGTGACG
>DAIPLM010000182.1:0-3637 GCA_036769205.1 Sphingomicrobium sp. | reverse complement strand
GTCCTGCGGCATCGGCCCGTGGGCGACCTCGCAACCGGCCATGTGCAGTCCGGCGAGCAGGAAGCCGGCATCGCTGTAGCCGAGATAGGCCTTGCGCATCGCCGGCACGCTGATGTCGGCCAGAGCCGCCTCGGCGATGCGGTTCGACCCATAGCCGCCGCGCGCGAACCAGACGGCATCGACGCTCTCGTCCGCCATCACCTCGCGCAGCGCCGCCAACCGCTCGCCATCGCTGCCGGCGAAATGGCCCTCGGAGAGAAAGCATTGCGGATGGACGACCAATTCGCAGCCCGCGCGCCCGGCCGCCAGCGCCGCGACCTTGTCCGCCGCCTCATGCTTCAGCGTGCAACTCGGGGCGACCACCGCGATCTTCATGGGCGGCACTATGGCGGTGAAGGCGCTGCGTCCGCAATGGGTGGCGATGGCGACGAGCTTTGTCCGTCCGAAAGACTAGTCCCGTGCCTGCATCAGGGCTTCCAGGGCTCGCGATCGCTCGGTGAGGGCGGCAACCACCCGATCATCCAGTTCGCTGTCGAACATCAGACCCATAAGCTCGCCGTTTTGCCATCGGACGACCGCTGTGCGGGCGAGCGAGCCGCAGTCCAGGGTGACCGCCGTCCCGACCGCGATCTTGGCCGCGCAATTCAGCTTGGCGCCGCCGGCGGACACGTCGAGCAGCTGGACGGAATGGCGCTCTCCGCCCGCCTGCAGGGACGCCGGCAGCGCCGTCGGCACGCGCGGATAGACGCGGCGGTCGGCGAAGGCATCGGCATCACGGGATGCGGGTTCGGGGTGGGCCATCATTGCTGGCGTAGCACGCGAGTCATGCCCGAGAAGTAAACGGATGGAAGCTGCTGCCCCCTAGCCAATCCCGCCGCCCGCCAATAGGGCGTCCGCCATGACCAATACCACCTTCTTCTGTGGCATCGGCGGCAGCGGCATGCTGCCTTTGGCCTCGATCCTGCGCGCCCGCGGCAACAAGGTCGCCGGCTCCGACCGGGCGCTCGACGCCGGGCGCCTCGCCGCCAAGTTCGACTATCTGCGCTCGCTCGGCATTCCTCTGTTCCCGCAGGACGGCAGCGGCCTTGCCGAGAGCATGACCCTGGTCACCTCGGCGGCCGTGGAAGAGACCATCCCCGACGTCGTCCGCGCCCGCGCGCTCGGCCTCGAGCACCTGACCCGCCCACAAATGCTCGCGAAGCTGCTCAATGCCGCCCAGCGCAGCGTCGCCGTCGGCGGCACCAGCGGCAAATCGACCGTCACCGGCATGATCGGCTGGATCCTCCACGCCTGCCACCTGCAGCCGACGGTGATGAACGGCGCGGTGATGAAGAACTTCGCCTCGCCATCCTCGCCCTTCGCCTCGGCGCTGGTCGGCGACCCAGAGCTGTTCGTCAGCGAAGTCGACGAGAGCGACGGATCGATCGCGCTGTATCATCCCACCGTCGCGGTGCTGACCAACATCAGCCTCGACCATCTGGCGATGGACGAGCTGCGGGCCTTGTTCGCCGGTTTCCTCGCCCGCGCCGGCAAAGCGGTGATCAACCTCGACGACCCCGACACCCGCGCGCTCGGCGAGCGGCTGACGAACGACAAATTGGTCGGATATGGATTCGACAGCCCGCAAGCGGCTTTGGTCGGCCGCAATCTCGAGCTTTGGCCGGACGGCGTCCGCTTCACCATCCGCTGCGGCGAGAATTCGTGCCAGGTCGAGCTCGCCCAGCCCGGCCGCCACAATGCATCCAATGCCCTGGCCGCCTTGGCCGCGACCCATGCGCTCGGCGTGCCGCTGGCCGACGCCGCCGCCGCCCTCGGCCGGTTCGAGGGCCTCCGCCGCCGGCTGGAGACGGTCGGCACCGCCGCCGGCGTCACGGTCATCGACGACTTCGCCCATAACCCCGACAAGATCGCCGCCAGCCTGGCGACCCTGGTCGCGCACCCTGGCCGGCTGCTGATCCTGTTCCAGCCGCATGGCTTCGGCCCGCTGGCCAAGATCGGCGATGAGCTGGCCGCGACCTTCGCCGCCGGCCTGCGCGAGGGCGACCGGCTCTATCTACCCGATCCGGTCTATCAAGGCGGCACGGTCGACAAATCGCGCGGCTCCGACTGGCTGGCTGAGGCGGTCCGCGGCGCCGGCAGCCAAGCCGAGCACATCCCGGACCGCGCCGCCATTGGCGAGGCGTTGCTGCGCGAGGCGGCGTCCGGCGACCGCATCATCATCATGGGCGCGCGCGACGACACGTTGAGCGAATTCGCCGCCGAGCTGGTGCGGAACCTCGCCGCCCGCGCCTGATTGTAGCCGTATGGCCAAGCCCGGGAACGTCATCGGCTGGAAGCTCGACCTCGGCGAGCGCGAAACGCTGCTGGGCCGCTTCCCACCGCGCTACGAGCGGCCGATCGCCGACCACATTACCCTCGCGACCAAAGCCGAATCCAAGCCACTGCCTCCGCCTGTCAACGGCGCAATTCTCGGCCGGGCCGACGACGATGCCGGCGTCGAGGCGATGGTCGTCGCCCTCAACGGCTCGACCGACCGGCCCGATGGCTCGACCTTCCACATCACTTGGTCGCTTGGGCCCGGCCGCCGCGCCCGCGAGAGCAACGCCGCCATCCGCGATCGCGGCTGGGCGCGCTTCGACGAAGCCGTTCCGGTGACCCTCACCCCGGCGCGCTTTTAAGATGGTGCATCTGTTCCTCGACCTCGACGGCGTCCTCGCCGACTTCGACGCCGGCTTCCGCCAGCTGTTCGGCATGTCGTCGCGGGCGTTCGAGGAGAAGCACGGCAAGCGCGAGTTCTGGCGCCGCATCGCCCGCGCCGACAATTTCTACGGGACGCTGCCGCTGATGCCCGACGCAATGATCCTGTTCGACGCGGTCAGGCACCTCGATCCGACCATCCTCACCGGGCTGCCGCTCGGCAATTGGGCGGCACCGCAGAAGGTCGCTTGGGCGGCCGAGCATTTCCCGGGCACCCGGATCATCACCACCATGGCCCGCGACAAGTACAAGCACATGACCGGCTTGGACGTACTGGTCGACGACCGCGCCGATCATCGGTCGAATTGGGAGGATGCTGGCGGCACCTTTGTCCACCACAAGAACGCCCGCGACAGCCTGGCGCAGCTCGCCGAAATCTATCCGTCGGTGGTAGTTCCGGCCTGAACCTCAGGCGGCGGCGGCGATGTCGACCTTCTCGACCCACTCGGGCCAGAACACCGGCTCGCGGTTCGACCAGCCGGGCGCGGTCGCCGCGCTCTCGCTGATCGATTGCAGCAAAGTCCGGCGGCGGTCGGGGTGGAGGTGCGGCAGAGCGGCGGCGGCGCAGAAGGCGGCCGGCAGCCACGGCCGGGCGCTGGCGCCGAGCAGCCGCTCGTAGAGGAAGCGGAAAGCGGCGAAGGTCGGCAGCCGGTCCTGACCCAAATCGAAGGCGGCGACCGTTACCAACATCCCCAGGAACGGCTCGATCATGTCGAGGCCGCTGTCGTCGGGGATCTGCAAGCGGAGATGCTCGAGCTGCTTGTAGAAGCGGGCCTGGGCGCGGATCGAGGCCGCCTCTGCCTCATCGCGGGCCCAGATGGCGATTGGGTCGCTGCGGCCGAAGGCGATGTCCAGCGAACGGCGCAGGTAACGCTGCGTC
>DAIPLM010000181.1:0-3643 GCA_036769205.1 Sphingomicrobium sp. | reverse complement strand
TTGAGGAACGTCGTCATTGCCTGCTCGCCGTCGAGCAGGGCCTCGTCCATGTTGACGTCGACGATCTGGGCGCCGGCCTCGACCTGCTGGCGGGCGACCTCGACGGCGGTGTCGTAATCGCCGGCCAGGACAAGGGCCTTGAAACGGGCCGAGCCGGTGACGTTGGTCCGTTCCCCGATATTGACGAAGCGCGCGCCGGCGCCGGTGGGTTCACTCACGCCGCCAGCACCATCGGTTCGAGGCCGGCGAGCAGGGTGTGGCCGCCCGGTTTGGGGACGGCGCGCGGCGCCCTGCCCTTCACCACCGCGGCGATAGCGGCGATATGCTCGGGCGTCGTCCCGCAACAGCCGCCGACGGCATTGACCAGGCCATCATCGAGCCATTCGCGGACCTGGGCGGCGGTTTCGGCGGCGGCTTCGTCATATTCGCCGAGGTCGTTGGGCAGACCGGCGTTGGGATAGGCCATGACCAACGTGTCCGCCTGCGCCGACAGCGCCGCCAGATGCGGGCGGAGCTGGGCGGCGCCGAACGAGCAGTTGAGGCCGATGGTCAAAGGCCGGGCATGGCGGACGCTGGCCCAGAAGGCCTCGACCGTGTGGCCTGAGAGGTTGCGGCCGGACAAATCGGTCAGGGTCATCGAGATCATGATCGGCAGCTCGCGGCCAAGCGCCTGTTCGGCTTCCAACGCCGCCATGATGCCGGCCTTGGCGTTCAGCGTATCGAAGATGGTCTCAATCAGGACGAAATCGACGCCGCCCTCGACTAAGGCGTCGATCTGCTCGCGATATACGGCTTTGACCGTATCGAAATCCACCTCGCGATAGGCCGGGTCGTTGACGTTGGGCGACAGCGACAGGGTCTTGTTGGTCGGTCCCAGGGCGCCGGCGACCCAGCGCGGCTTGCCGTCCTTGGCGCTCCAGCGGTCGGCGACCGCGCGGACGATGCGGGCGGCGGCGCGGTTGATGTCGGCGACATAGGCTTCGGCGCCATAATCGGCCTGGCTGATGGCGTTGGCGTTGAAGCTGTTGGTCGCCAGCACATCAACGCCGGCGGCGGCGAAGCGGTCGCAGATGCTCTCGATCACGCTCGGGCAGGTCAGGTTGAGCAAATCATTGTTGCCGCGCTGGTCCTTGGAGAGGCCGAGGTCGCCGCCATAAGTCTGGCCTTCCAGTTTCTCGGCCTGGATCAGGGTGCCGTAGGCGCCGTCCTTGACCAGGATGCGCCTGGCCGCTTCGGCGCGGAATTGTTCGCTTCTGGTCATGCCGCTTTCGCCCGCACGCCGAGCAAATGACAGATGGCAAATGCCAGCTCGGCGCGGTTCAATGTGTAAAAGTGGAAATGGCGGACGCCGCCGGAGTAAAGCTGGCCGCACAGTTCGGCGGCCACTGTCGCGGCGACCAATTGACGCGCCGCCGGCCGCTCGTCGAGGCCCTCGAACAGCGCATCGAGCCATTCTGGGATGGCGGCGCCGCATAGGCCGGCGAAGCGCCGTGCCTGGGCAACGTTGGTCACCGGCAGGATGCCCGGGACGATTTCGATGTCGAGGCCGGCCGCAGCCACCCGCTCGCGGAAATCGAAGAAGCAGTCAGCCGAGAAGAAGAATTGGGTGATGGCGCGATTGCCGCCGGCGTCGATCTTGCGCTTCAGATGCTCGATGTCGGCCTGGCTGCTGGCGGCTTCCGGGTGGCATTCGGGATAGCAGGCGACCGAAATGTCGAACGGCGCGACCGCCTTCAAACCGGCGACCAGTTCGGCGGCATCGCGATAGCCGTCGGGGTGGGGTTGAAAAACCTGCCCGGCCTCGGGCGGATCGCCGCGCAGAGCGACGATGTGACGGACTCCCAATTGCCAATAGTCGCGCGCGACCGCGTCGACCTCCGCCCGGCTGGCGCCGACGCAGGTCAGGTGCGCCGCCGGGGTCAGATCGGTTTCTTTGAGGATCCGCTCGACCGTGGCGTGGGTGCGAGTCCGGGTCGAGCCGCCGGCGCCATAGGTGACAGAGACGAACCTAGGCCCGAGCGGCTCCAGGGTCTTGATCGATTCCCACAAAGCGTCCGCCATGGTCTCGGTCTTCGGCGGGAAGAATTCGAAGCTGACGGCGATGTCGCCGCGCGCCTCGGCGAACAGCGGCACGCAGTCGGGGTGCGGCGGCACGGGCGCGGCGCTGGCCATCAGGCGGCTTTCCGTTCGAGCAGATCCTGTTTGACGCCGCGCCACAGGGTCACGGTCAGCTCGCCGCCGGTCAGATGCTCGATGAGGTCGGGCTCAAGCCCGGCGGCGCGGAACCAGCCGGCCATCGCCTCGTCGGTGAAGCCGAGCCGCTGGTGGGCGTCACGCGTACGCAAGTCCTCGCGTTCATGGGCGGCGAAATCGACGACCAGCAGCCGGCCGCCGGGGCGCAGCACCCGGGCCGCCTCGGCGACCGCATTGGCCGGCGCCAAAGCATAGTGCAGCACCTGGTGGATAACGACGCTGTCGGCGCTGCCGTCGGCAAGCGGCAAAGCATACATGTCGGCCTGGCGCAGGCTCGATGGGATGCCGGCGGCCTCCAGCTTGACCCGGGCCAGCCGCAGCATCTCCGACGAGCGGTCGATGCCGATTGCCTGCGCCGCCTCGGGGCCGAGCAATTCGATCATCCGGCCGGTGCCGGTACCGACGTCGAGCAATCGCCCGACCGGCCTGTCGCCGAGCGCCTGCTCGATCGCCCGCTCGACCGCGCTTTCGGCGACGTGCAGCGAGCGGATCGAGTCCCAGACCTCGGCCTGGGCCGAAAAATAGCGGGCGGCCGCCTCGGCCCGGTCGGCGCGCACCGCCGCCAGGCGCACGGCGTCGGCGGCCAGCACCGCGCGGCTGGCCGGGTCGAGCCAGTGGTCGATCAAGTCGAACACCGCCTGGGAGCGCGGGTCGGCGGTCAGCGCCAGGAACACCCAGCTGCCTTCCTTGTGGCGGTCGACCAGGCCGGCGTCGGCGAGGATGCGGACGTGGCGCGACACCCGCGGCTGGCTCTGGCCGAGCACCTGGGCGAGCTCGCCGACCGACAATTCCATCGACCGCAGCAGCGCCAGGATGCGGACTCGCGACGGGTCGGCAAGCGACTGAAACAGGTCGGCGACAGGCAGGGTTGCACTCACAAGATAACGATATAAAGAATTCTTTATATGCGTCAATCAATGCGGACGCGCGGCGCCCATATTTCGCGCCGTCTGCGAAAACCCGATTGCGCGAGGCCCAAGTCCCGATTACATCGCGCGCTGGCCTGACCGGTTATTGCGGCGGGCCGAGCCCGGTTGCCATGAGAATGGCACAGTTTGAGGAATGGAACGATCATGAAGAAAGTTGCACTGACCGTTGCGGTCCTGACGCTCGGCCTGGCCGCGTGCCAGGACAATGCGCCCGACAACAACACCAGCACCGTCAACACCGTCGAGACCGAAGCGGCCGCCGACACCAATGACGCTGCCAACACCGCCGACAACGCGCTCGACGCCGCTGGCAATGCCGTCCAGGACGCCGGCAACAGCGTCGACAACGCCGCCGACGCCGTCGCCAACGCCGCGGACAACGCCGGCTAAGCCAGCGCTTTTCGTTGCAGACGGGGGCCGCCTGGGAAACCGGGCGGCCTTTTTTTCGTCTGTGCCACAGT
>DAIPLM010000180.1:0-3664 GCA_036769205.1 Sphingomicrobium sp. | reverse complement strand
TTGACCGACCGCGAGTAACGCGACCAGTTGACGCCGGCGCTCAGTTCCTGACCCTTGCCCATAAAGTTGCGCTGAGCGATCGAGGCGGCGACGATGAACCGCTCAAGGCTCGAATAGCCGCCGGACAGCTGCAGCTCGCCGGTTGATTTTTCCTCGACGTCGACGCCGAGCACGACCCGGTCGGGAGCCGATCCCTGGGTTTGCTTGACCTCCAGGTTTTCCTGGAAAAATCCGAGGGACTGGATGCGGTCTTGCGAGCGCTTGACCTTGAGCGCGTTGAAAGCGTCGCCTTCATTGATTCGGAATTCGCGGCGGATCACCTTGTCGCGGGTGACGGTGTTGCCGTTGATGTCGACCCGTTCGACATAGACCCGCGGAGTCTCGTTGACCTTGAAGCGAAGGTTCATCTCGCGCTTCTCGGGGTCGCGGTCGTAGGTCGGGACGATGTCCGCGAAGGCGTAGCCCTGTGCGCCCGCGACCTCGTTGAGGCCAGTCACGGTATCTTCCACCGCCTTGGCGTTAAACCAGTCGCCAGGATGAAGCCTGATCAACCGCTGGAGGGCTTCCGCATTGAGGTCGCGAAGGCTGCTTTCGACATCGACCGTGCCGAACTTGTACCGCGGCCCTTCCTCGACGACGTAGGTGATGACGAAGTCGCGGCGGTCCGGAGTCAGCTCGGCGAGCGCCGAGACGACGCGGAAGTCGGCATAGCCTTCGGTCAGATAGAAGGCTCGCAGCTTTTGCTGGTCGGCAGCGAGCCGGTCGGGATCGTAGGAATCGTTCGACTTGAAGAAGGCGAGCAGGCCGCCGGCCTCGCGAGTGTACATTTCCTTGCGGAGGCGGCCGTCGCTGTACTGGTCGTTGCCGATGATGTTGATCGCCCGGACCTTAGACGTCGGCCCTTCGACGATCTCGAAAATCAGGTCGACGCGGTTCTGGTCGAGCTGGACGATCTTGGGCTCGACGCTGGCGGCGAAGCGGCCCGACCTTTTGTACAGCTCGATGATGCGATCGACGTCGGAACGGACTTTGGACCGGGTGAAAATCTGGCGCGGCGCGAGTCGGATTTCGGGCTGGATCTTGTCGTTCTTGATTCGCCGGTTGCCCTCCAGGACAATGCGGTTGATGACGGGGTTCTCGCGGACGGTGATGACCAGGTTGCCGGTCTCGGCGCCGGTGATGATGACATCGGCGAACAATTCGGTCGCGTAGAGGTCCTTGAGCGCCGAATCGAGGGTTTCGGTGGTGTAGGTCGTGCCCGGCGCCAGGTTGGAATAAGCGATGACCGTCGCCGGCTCGAGCCGCTCGGCGCCGCGCACTGCGATCGACCGGATCGTGCCCGGCTCGACGGGCGCCAGCGGCGCCGGCGGCGGCACCGGGCTCGTGTCGACCGGAACCGCGGTCGCCGTGCTGGTGTCCTGGGCCAGCACCGGGGTTGTCCAGCCGCCCAGAATCGTCCCCACCAGAAGCAGGGCGCCGATACGCCTAGCCATTGCTTTCCTGCTTGAAACCACGCGTTTCCGCCCTTTGCTGAAAGCGCCCGCTTCTAGATATGCGACGCTGAAAAAATGACCGGCACGCCCTGCCCCAAGCCCGCTAGCCAATCAAGCGCCCAACGCTATCCCACAGCCCGAAAGCGCCGAGATCGTTGAACGTGGTGAACAGCAGCAACGCCAGGATGAAGGCGAGGCCGCCGCGAAATGCCCATTCCTGCGCGCGCAGGCTGACCGGGCGGCGACAGACCGCCTCGATCGTGTAGAGTGCAAGATGTCCGCCATCGAGCATGGGGACTGGCAAGAGGTTGATGAATCCCAGATTAATTGAGAACATCGCCAGCAAATAAGCGAAGTCGAACCAGCCGAGGCTGGCCCGCTGGCCGGCGATTTGGGCCATGCGGAGCGGCCCGCCAAGCTCCTTGGCGGAACGGTTGCCGGTGATGATCTGGCCGGTGACCTCGATGATCATGCGGGTGACGTTGACTGTCGCCGCCGTCGCCGCCGGCAAGGCCTCGATCGGCGACAGGCGCTGATAGACGAGGTGCGGCGGGGTAATGCCGAGCAGGCCGACGACATATTTCTGGCCGAACTCATCGGCGCGCTCCTCGGCCCCCAAGCGCAGCGGCACCGCTTGCACCTGGCCTTCGCGCTCGAAGCGGATCTCGACCAGATAATTGGGGCGGAGCGAGGTGACGCCCTGGATGTCCTGGAAAGATCGCGTGCTGGTGCCGGCGACGCTGAGGATCCGGTCCCCTTCGCGCAAGCCGGCGCGATCGGCGGCGCTGCCGGCCTGGACCGAGCCCACCACCGCCGGAGTCTCCGGCTTGCCATAGGCGGTGTAGAATGTGGCGAAGATGAGGATGGCGAGCAGGAAATTGGCGAGCGGGCCGGCAAGCACGATCAGGAATCGTTGCCAGATCGGCCGCAGATGGAAACTGCGCCGGCGCTCGTTCGGCGCCAGGTCTTCGGAGTCGCCCGGCATGCTCACTGGGTTCATGTCGCCGACGAACTTCACATAGCCGCCGAGCGGCAGCCAGCCGACCTTCCAGCGCGTGCCCTGCTTGTCGGTCCAGCCGGCGACCTCGCGGCCGAAGCCGATCGAGAAGCTCTCGGCGCCGACCCCGAACAGCCGCGCGACCAGATAATGGCCAAGCTCGTGGATGAAGACGAGCGGGCCGAGCGCCGCCAAAAAGGCGATCAGGACGAACCACAAGGGGGGCTGGGAGAGCATCAGCTGGCAAGCAATGGCATGATTTCGCGTGTCTTTTCGCGCACTTGGGAGTCAATGTCGATGACTTCGGCGATCGAACGCGGCGCGCCTGCGTCAATCGTCTCCAAAGCACGCGCGACGGTCGCGGCAATGTCGGTGAAACCGATGCGGCGCTCGAGGAAGGCGGCGACCGCGATCTCGTTGGCGGCGTTGAGGACGATCGGCGCCGCCCCGCCTGCCGCCAGCACCTCCCGGGCGAGCCGCAGCGCCGGGAAGCGGGCGAGATCGGGCGGCTCGAAGTCGAGCGAGCCGATCCGCGCTAAATCGAGGCGCTCCGCCGGCGTCGCCATGCGCTCCGGCCAGGCCAAGGTATAAGCGATCGGAATCCGCATGTCGGCCGCGCCCAATTGGGCAATCACCGAGCCGTCGATGAACTCGACCAGCGAATGGATGACCGATTGCGAATGGACGAGGATGTCGATCCGCTCGCCGGGCAGGCCGAACAATTGGTGGGCCTCGATCAGTTCCAGGCCCTTGTTCATCATGGTCGCTGAATCGACCGAGATCTTGGCGCCCATCGACCAATTGGGGTGGACGACGGCTTGCTCGGGCGTCATCGCCGCCATTTGGGCGCTGCTCAATTTCCGGAACGGGCCACCGCTGGCGGTCAGCACCAGCCTTGCAATATCTTGCGAGCGACTACCGGCAAGACATTGAAAAATCGCATTATGTTCGCTGTCGACGGGCAGGATCGTGGCCCCTGCCCGAACCGCCGCCTCGGTCATCAGCGAGCCGGCGGTAACCAACGCCTCCTTGTTGGCCAAAGCGACCGTGCGGCCCGCCTCGACCGCCGCCATCACCGGCTCCAGCCCGGCGCAGCCGACGATCGCCGCCATCACCCAGTCGGCGTCCGCCGCCGCCGCCTCGATCAAGGCGTCGCGACCGGCTGCGGCGCGGC
>DAIPLM010000179.1:0-3717 GCA_036769205.1 Sphingomicrobium sp. | reverse complement strand
TCGTTGATCGCCTTCCAGCCGGCGATCGACGAGCCGTCGAACATGAAACCGTCGGTCAGCATGTCCTCGTCGATCGCGGACGCGACCATCGACAGATGCTGCCATTTGCCCTTGGGATCGGTGAAGCGCAGGTCGACCCACTCGATCTCATTGTCCTCGATCGTCTTGAGAACCTTGCCCGCCTCGCTCGCCATGTCCGTACTCCGTCAAAAAGAGAATCGGCGGGCTCCGGTCCCGCCTTCGGTCGAGGGATTCCAGCGGCGCGGCCAAGAGTCATGGGCTGGGTGAACTTTTCACGCCGGAACGGTGGCGCCACCCGCCCGTTGGCCGGCCATCGCGAGGAAGAGAATGAGCGCCAACCGCCGCATGACCGTCTTCACCCGTCTCGGCTTCGCCGCGCGCGGACTGCTATACATCGCCATCGCCATGCTCGTCCTCCAGAGCGGTCGCAGCGAGGATCCGAGCGGAGCCCTAGTCGAACTTGGCAAACGCGGCGGCGGTTTGTTGCTGCTGGCGATGGCGGCGGGTTTTGTCGCTTATGGCGTGTGGCGATTGGCCGACGCGGCACTGAACCTCGAAGGCCATGAGGCGGGCTCGAGAGGCGCCGGCGGCCGGCTCGCCGCCGCCGGCAGCGGCGCCGTGTATCTGACCTTCGCCTGGCAGGCGCTGCGCCTGGCCGGCGGCGGCCATGGCGGCGCCGGCGACCGGGCCGAGGAATCGGCGCGCACCGCTCTGTCGCTGCCGGGCGGGCCATTGCTGCTGCAACTGGCGGGCGCGGCCTTCATCGGCGCCGGCGTCTATCAACTGGTCAAGGCCTATCGCTGCAGCTTCTGCGACCGGCTCGACCCGGCGGTCGCCAATCGGGCGTCGGTGCGCTGGACCGGCTGCGCCGGCTACGCCGCCCGTGGCCTGATCTTCATGATCACCGGATTCTTCCTGGCCAGCGCCGGCCTCGACTCCCAGGCCAGCGAGGCCGGCGGGATGGAGGACGCGCTGCGCTGGCTCGCCAGCCCGGTCGATCTCGCCGTTGCCGCCGGGCTGTTGCTGTTCGGCTTGTTCAGCCTGGTTGAGGCGCGGTTCCGGATCATCCACGACGTGCCGCTGGACCAGATCGCCGACGCCGTCCACCCGGGCCGCTTCGCCAGACGATAGGCGCAACCCCGCGGATTTTCTGTTACGGACGCGGGCAATGCCCGAGTTCGTCATCGAAAAGGACATGCCAGGCCTCGGCGACATGAGCCCCTTCCAGGTGCAGCAGGCGGCGCGCCGGTCCTGCTCGGCGCTGCACGGAGTCGCCCCCGACATCGAATGGGTGCAAAGCTATCTGACCGACGACAAGGTCTATTGCGTCTATCGCGCGCCGAGCGAGCAGGCGCTGCGCGAGCAGATCGAGAAATGGGGGCTGGAGACGCCGAAAAGCATCAATTTGGTGCACGACGTGATCCGGCCGACCGACGAGGTGGAATAAGCGACGCTCGCCGCAATTCGTCACAGCATCTCCAGCTCGGTCAAGCCATGTTCGGCCAGCGCCGCGATCAGCGCCGGCGGCGGCGGCGCGCCGGTGAACAGGGCGATGCCGGGCGGCGGCTCGTCGGGCCAATCCTGCCCGCGCGTCAGCCAGGCGATGCGGCGGGCGATGCCGGGGCCGCCATCGACGAAGCGGACATTGGGGAGCGCTTCGGCCAGCTCGTCGGCCAGCAACGGGAAATGGGTGCAGGCGAGGACGACGGTATCGAGCCCGGGCGCGTCGCGCAGCGGCTGGACAGCGGCGGCGACGGCGTCAGCGCGGATCGCCTTGCCGGCAAGCTTGGCTTCCGCCAGCGCCACCAGCTCGGCCGATCCGTGGCGGACGATGGTGCAGTCCGCCGCGAATCTGGCGGCGAGGTCGTCGACATAGGGCTGGCGGACAGTGGCGGCGGTGCCGAGCACGCCGATGACGCGGCTTTTCGACATCTCGGCCGCTGGCTTGATCGCGGGGACGGTGCCGACGACGGGGATGTCCAATGCGGCGCGAGCGTGGTCGAGGGCGATGGTCGAGGCCGTGTTGCAGGCGACGACGACGAGGCGGGGCCGAAAACGCTCGACCAGCCGGACGAGCAAAGCGGGCACCCGCTCCGCAATCTCGGCTTCGGTTTTGGTGCCATAAGGGAAGGCCGCATTGTCGGCGGCATAGACGATGGGGGCGTTGGGCAGCAGCGCCCGGGTCGGGGCGAGTACGGACAAACCGCCGACGCCGGAATCGAAGAACAGGATGGGGTTGTTTTCTGTCACCAGGACTCCGTTCGGGCTGAGCCAGTCGAAGCCCTGCCTTTTCTTGCGACGTAGAGAACAAGACAGCCCTTCGACAAGCTCAGGGCGAACGGATCTTAACTTCCAGGGCACGAAATCGTGGGGAGGATGTCAAGATTGCGATGCGGCATCCTTCTGCTACCACCGCCGCCGATGACGTCCGCCATGCTCCTGCCGTTGCTCGTCGGCTATCTGCTCGGCTCGATCCCGTTCGGGCTGCTGCTGGCGCGGGTTGGTGGCAAGGGCGATATTCGCGCCATCGGCTCGGGCAATATCGGCGCCACCAACGTGCTGCGCACCGGTTCGAAGTGGCTGGCGGCGGCGACCCTGCTGCTCGATGCGGCGAAGGGCGCGGCGGCGGTGCTGCTGGCGCAAGCTTTCTGGCCCGATTGGGTGCAGTTCGCCGCCGCCGGGGCGATGCTCGGGCATCTTTATCCGCTGTGGCTGAAATTCTCCGGCGGCAAAGGGTCGGCGACCCTGCTCGGCGTTCTGGCGCCGCTGCTCTGGCAAGCGGCGATCGTCTATGCCCTGATCTGGGTTGGCCTGTTGCTGGTCGTCCGTATCGCCTCGGTCGCCAGCCTGGTCGCCGCCGCCAGCGCCCCGCTCAGCGCTGCGGTGCTGGACGAGGACGCGCTCTTCCCGCTGCTGCTGGGCTTCGCTCTGCTGGTCATCTGGAAGCATCGCGCCAACCTCCAGCGGCTGTTTGCCGGCACCGAGCCCAGGGTCGGCAAGGCTTGAGCGCCGACCTGCTCGCTCGAATCCGGCTGATCCGCTCGCCGTCCATCGGGCCGGTGACCTTCCGGCAATTGCTTGCCCGGTTCGGCTCGGCGGAGGCGGCGCTGGCGGCGGTCCCCGATCTGGCGGCGCGGGGCGGGGGCAAAGCGCCTAATCTATGCTCGGCCGCCGTCGCCGAGCGCGAACAGGCGCAGGTCGAGAAGCTGGGCGCCCGCTATCTGGCAATGGGGCAGGGCCTCTATCCGCGGCTGCTGGCGGAGCTGCCCGACGCGCCGCCGCTGCTGGTCGCGAAAGGGGATTTCGCGCTGCTCGAGCGCCAGGCGATCGCCATCGTCGGCGCCCGCAACGCCTCGGCGGCGGCCTGCCGTTTCGCCCGCGGGCTGGCCCACGACCTCGGCGAGCAGGGGGTCGCCGTCGTCTCCGGCCTGGCGCGCGGGATCGACTCGGCGGCGCATGACGGGGCGCTGGAGACCGGCACGATCGGCATCGTCGCTGGCGGCATTGACATTTTCTACCCGCCCGAAAATGAGGCGCGGCAACAAGCGATGGTGGAGCGCGGGCTGGTCATCGCCGAAATGCCGCCGGGGACCGAGCCGAGGGCGCGGCATTTCCCCTATCGCAACCGGATCATCGCCGGGATCTCGCTTGGCACGGTAGTGGTCGAGGCGGCGCCCAAGTCGGGCTCGCTGATCA
>DAIPLM010000018.1:0-13374 GCA_036769205.1 Sphingomicrobium sp. | reverse complement strand
TGATGTCGGCCGCCGCCTGCATCAGCGCCAGCTCGGCGGACGACTTGATCATGCGCTGGGCGCGGACGACCGGGTTGGCGCTGACGATGGTGACGCCGGGTGACTGCCGCTTCAGCCGGTCGGCGATGAAGAAGCGATTGGTCTCCTCGAAGGCGACCGGGGCGCCCGCTGCCTTCCGCTCGCGGAGGAAATCGGCGACTAACTTCAGTGGATCTTCATCTTCCTGCCAGGTGCGGATTTCGGCCGGGACGGCGAGCATTTCCTGAATGCTCGGCCGCTCGAAGAAGGGCGTGACGATGATGGGATCGCCGACGGCGGGGATGACGACTCCGGTGAGCCGCTCGGACCGCCACCATTGGATGCCAGTATAATAATCGAGGCTCGGCCCGGATTCGACCAGTACCGCGCCGATGCCTTGGCGTTGCATGAGGGCGCGGGCATTGGTCAGGCGCGCGACGCGCTCGGCGGCGGCGATCGGCGGTGGCAGCGGGACGGGTTTGAGGTCGTTCGCATCCTGCACGGCCGCCCAGGCCGGCGAGCCGCGGCCGACGAGCGCGGCGGCGGCGAGCGCGGCGCTGCCGCCGAGCAGGCGGCGTCGGTTGACTCGACCGGCGATCATCGGCCCCTCCCCTGATTTCACGCGCTCGACTGTTGCACAGGCGGCCCCGATCCGCCAGCAGCGCCGGGATGTTCGATCCGGCCACGCATGGCGGCGTCAAACGCCTGCCCGGAACCCGCGAAACGGTGGCCCTGCTCGCCGGGCTCATGGCATTGAATGCCTTCGCCATCGACGCCATGATCCCGGCTCTGCCGGCGATCGGCGCCGATTTGGGCGTGGCCGACGAGAACGAGCGGCAGCTGGTCGTGGTCGCTGACTTCTTTGGTTTCGGCTCGACGCAATTGATCTGGGGGCCGCTGGCCGACCGCTTCGGGCGCAAGCCAATCCTCGCAGCCGGCATCCTGCTCTACACTTTCTTCGGGCTGCTGTGCGGCATTGCTTCCAGCTTCACCTTGCTGATCGCCAGCCGGGTGGCGATGGGCGCGTCGGCGGCGGTCACCCGGGTGCTGGTGGTGGCGATGGTCCGCGACCTGTTCGACGGCGAGGCAATGGCCCGGATCATGAGCCTGGTGTTCATGGTCTTCATGGTCGTGCCGGTGCTGGCGCCGAGCGTCGGCCAGGCGATCCTGTGGGTGGCGCCGTGGCGGGCGATCTTCATCGTCCTGGCGGCCTATGGCCTGATGATGCTGGCCTGGTCGTGGCTGCGGCTGCCGGAGACCTTGCACCCGGAATATCGGCGCTCGCTCAACTGGCGGGAAATCGGCTCGGGCATCCGCGACACCTTGGTCGAGCGCCAATCGCTCGGCTATACGCTGGCGACGACGGCCGTGTTCGGCGGGCTGACGGCCTATATCGCCTCGATCCAGCAGATCGTCTTCGACACGTTCGGCGCGCCCGACGCCATTGCCCTGGTGTTTGCAATCGTCGCCGCGCCGATGGCGCTGTCGAGCTGGCTGAACTCGCGGATCGTCGAGCGCTTCGGGCTGCGCCGCGTAGGCCATTTGGGCCTGATCGGATTCGTCGTCATCACCCTTGGCCATGCGGTGTTGGCGGCCGTCAGCGGCGAGCCTTTGTGGCTGTTCGTCCTGCTGCAGAGCGCGGCGATGGCGAGCTTCGCGTTCAGCTCGTCGAACATGTCGACGCTGGCGAAGGCGCAAATGGCGCCGATCGCCGGCACCGCTTCCTCGGTCCAGGGCGTGGTCACCACCATCGGCGGCGCTGCCATCGGCCTCACCATCGGCCAGGCGTTCGACGGCACCCAGCTGCCGTTCCTGATTGGCATCGCCATTTGCGGGGTCGTCGCGCTGGCGATCACTTTGGTCACCGAGCACGGCCGGCTGATGGACGATCCGCGTCAGCCAGCCGCCCTCACCGAGGAAATGATCCGCTTTCCGGAGTAGCCGCCCGCGTTATTCGGCTGCGACCCCATCGTCTGCATCCGGACCGACCATCAGGACTTCGCCGACCTCGTCGGTGCGCCCGCGAATCGCATCCTCGATGCGCTGCGCGGTCTCGGGATTTTCCTTGAGATAGATTTTGGCGTTCTCGCGGCCCTGGCCGATGCGCACCGAATCATAGCTGAACCAGGCGCCGGACTTCTCGACCAGTCCGGCTTTGACGCCGAGGTCGAGAATCTCGCCGACCTTCGACACGCCTTCGCCGTACATGATGTCGAACTCGACCTGCTTGAACGGCGGCGCCACCTTGTTCTTGACGACCTTCACCCGCGTTGTGTTGCCGACGATGTCGTCGCCGCTCTTGATCTGGCCGATGCGGCGGATGTCGAGACGGACGCTGGCGTAGAACTTCAGCGCATTGCCGCCGGTGGTCGTCTCCGGATTGCCGTACATGACGCCGATCTTCATTCGCACCTGGTTGATGAAGATAACGGTGCAGCGCGAGCGGCTGATCGAGCCGGTGAGCTTGCGCAATGCCTGGCTCATCAGGCGGGCCTGAAGGCCGACATGGCTGTCGCCCATTTCGCCCTCGATCTCCGCCCTCGGCACCAGCGCCGCGACCGAGTCGACGACCAGCACGTCGATGGCGTTGGAGCGCACCAAAGTGTCGACGATTTCCAGCGCCTGCTCGCCGGTGTCGGGCTGCGAGACGATCAATTCGTCGATGTTGACGCCGAGCTTCTTGGCATAGCCGGGATCGAGCGCATGCTCGGCATCGACGAAGGCGGCGGTGCCGCCCTCTTTCTGCGCCTCGGCGATGGCGTGCAGCGCCAGGGTCGTCTTGCCCGAGCTTTCCGGGCCGTAAATTTCGACCACCCGGCCGCGCGGCAGGCCGCCGACGCCAAGCGCGATGTCGAGGCCGAGGCTGCCGGTCGAGACCGTGTCGATCTCGATCTGCTCGCGGCTGCCAAGCTTCATCGCCGAGCCCTTGCCGAACGCCCGGTCGATCTGGGCCAGCGCCGCCTCGAGCGCCTTCTGCCTGTCCATGCTGCCTGTCTCTCCGCCGGCTGAAACGACTTTCAGTTGCGCTGCCATGACCCCTGTCTCCTCGTCAAATCAGATTGCCGATTTAAATGGCTGTATCGGATTTGTTCTTGAAGAACAAGAGTAGAACAAAACAATGATTGTCAGTCGGCGAGCGCCGCCTCGAGCGCCGGGGTGACGCGGTCGATCGTATAGGGTTTGTCGATCATCGGCACGCTGGCGAACTCCGCCGGCGGCGGGTCGACATGGCCGCCGCTGGCGATGATGAACGGGATGTCGCGGTCGCGCAACTCGGCGGCCACCGGCCAGACGCTCTCGCCCTTCAGATTGACGTCGAGGATGGCGAGGTCGAAATCCGCGGCCGCGACCGCCTTCAAGGCTTCGGCAACGCTTTCGCAGGTGGCGCGGACCTCGTGGCCGAGCGACAGCAGGAAATCCTCAAGCATCATGGCGATGAGAGGTTCGTCCTCGACGATCAGGATGCAACGCGCCTCGCCCACAAATTCGACGTTAGATAGCCGGCGCCCGGCTGGAAAGCCCTATTTGCTGTTCTCGGCGGCGAGCGCGTTGCGGACGGCCCCGGCCAGCTCCTGGACCGAGAAGGGCTTGGGCAGGAATGCGACATTGTCGATGTCGATCGATTTCCGCAGCTGCTCCTCGGCATAGCCGGACATGAACAGGATCGGCAGCTCGGGAAATTCCTTGCGGGCTTCGCGCACCAGGGTCGGCCCGTCCATCAGCGGCATGACGACGTCGCTGACCAGCAGGTCGACCGCTTCGCCGCGGCCGAGGATCTCCAGCGCTTCCTCGCCATTGTTGGCGGTCAGCACCTTGTAGCCATGCCGCGTCAGCGCCCGCTCGGCGACGGTGCGGACCATCGGCTCGTCCTCGACCAGCAATACCGTACCGGTGCCCCACAATTCGCTTTCCTGCGGCTTGGCGGCGCGCGATCGGCCGGTTTTCGCCTCGACCTGGTGGGCGGGCAAATAGATGGTGAAGCGGGTGCCTTCGCCGACCTTGGAATCGGCGAAGATGTAGCCGCCCGATTGCTTGACGATGCCATAGACCGTCGACAGGCCAAGCCCGGTGCCCTTGCCGACTTCCTTGGTGGTGAAGAATGGTTCGAACACCTTGCCCAGCACGCTGGTGGCGATGCCGGTGCCGGTGTCGGCGATCGACAAGGCCGCATAGTCGGCGGTCGGCAGGATGTCGGAGCCGAGCTCGGCGACCTGGCTGGACTTTACCGAGTAGGTCTGGATGGTCAGCGTCCCGCCGCCCTTTGACGCCATGGCGTCGCGGGCGTTGACGGCGAGGTTGACGATGACCTGCTCGAGCTGGCCGGGGTCGGCGCGGACCGGGAACAGGTCGCGGCCATGCTTGAGCGACAGCTGCACGGTCTCGCCCAGCAGCCGCTTCAGCAGATGCGAGACCTCGGAGACGACGTCGGGCAGCTGCAGAACCTGCGGCCGCAGCGTCTGCTGGCGGGAGAAAGCGAGCAATTGCCGGGTCAGGCCGGCGGCGCGGTTGGAATTCGACTTGATCTGCTGGATGTCGTCATAATCGCTGTCGCCGGGCGCATGGCGCATCAGCATCAGGTCGCAATGGCCGATGATCGCCGTCAGGATGTTGTTGAAGTCGTGGGCGACGCCGCCGGCGAGCTGGCCGACCGCCTGCATCTTGGTCGCCTGGGCGACCTGGCGCTTCAATTTCGCTTCCTCGCTATTGTCCTTGAGCAGCAGCAGCACCGCGGCGTCGCCGAGGCCGCGCAAGCCCGCCACGGTCAGCGCCACCGGCTCGGCCGGCTGGGCGTTGAGGCGGATCGGCAAGTCGCCCGACATCGCCGGGCCGCGGGCGTTGCGGCGGACGGCGTCGGCGACGGCCGCCTTGTCCTCCTTGATGACGAGGTCGCCGGGATAAACTGGCGGGTTGTTCTCGCGGATGCCGCCAGCGACCTTGAACGCCTTGTTCATGGTCAGGAAACGGCCGTCGCGGTCGACCAGAGCCAAACCGAGCGGCAGCAGATCGAGCAGCGCCAGCATGTTGCTCGAATCCGGCTGGCTCGGCTCGACCGTGTCGATTAGCAGCATCAGCCCGGCGCCCTCGCCCTTGTCGCCATCGACCGGCACATGAACGAGCCGCATCGGCGGCGCCGCATCGCCTTCGATCAGCAGCCGAATGGCATTGTCGCGAAGCTCGGCGAGTTCGCCGAAATGTCGGCCGACGACCGCCGCGCGGTCGCCGCCGAGGCGCTCGACGAAGGCGGCGTTGGCGGCCAGCACCCGGGCCTGGTCGTCGACCGCCGCCGCCAGCACGCCGCTATGGGCGAACAATTCGCCTTCCAGGCCGGACACGCGCTTGACCAAGGTTGCGAGGAAATCGGGCTGCTTGCGGGCGATCCGCCACAGCAACAGCTCGCCGCGCGAGCCGGCGCGCTCGACCGACAAAGGCAAGCGGCCGCCTTGCCATCGCGCCAGCCTTGAGCCGCCAGGCCTTGCAGGACGTCCTTGGCTTTGGCGCTGCCCGGCAAGGCCGTCGGCGCCGCGTCGCCGTACCGCGCGCGATAGGCGGCGTTGGTGCCGAGTAGCCGGCCCTCGCCGTCGGTCAGCGCCGCCGGATCGCGCGTCAGATTGAGCGCCGCCGACGCCAGCGAATAATCGGGGACCAAAACCGGCGGCGCCGCCGGTTCGGAGGCGCCGTTGCGCTTCTCGAGGATGAAGGCCGCGACCAGCATGGCGACGACGCCGGCGAGGAACAGGCCGGCGAACAACGGCTCGCCAACCGAATAGAACAGCAAGGCCCCGCTCGCCGCCGCCGCCGCAACCAGCGCCGGCACCAGCCAACGCAGGCCGCCAGGCGGCTCGGCTTCAAGAAGGGCTAGCTGACTATCGATCACTCCCTACCAGATACGCACCCGCGCTTCGGGCGCAAGGTAAAGCATCTGGCCGGGCTGGACGTTGTAGGCGCGGTACCAATCGTCGAAATTGCGCACAACGGCCACACGCTGCTCCGACGGCGAGTGCGGATCGGTCAGCAGCCGCTGGCGCAAATTGGCCTCGCGATACTTGCGCCGCCAGACCTGCGCCCAGCCGAGGTAGAAGCGCTGGTCGCCGGTGGTGCCGTCGATCACCGGCGCGCCCTGCCCGCCGAGCGAGTGCCGGTAGGCATCGTAGGCGACGGTGACGCCGGCGAGGTCGGCGACGTTCTCGCCCATGGTCAATTTGCCTTGGACGTGCATGCCCGGCAGCGGCTCATAGGCGTCATATTGCGCGCCCAATTTGTCGAGCCGGCTGGTGAAGGCGGCGACGTCAGCCGGAGTCCACCAGTCGGACAGCCGGCCGCTCTTGTCATACTTGGCGCCCTGGTCGTCGAAATGGTGGCTGAGCTCGTGGCCGATGACAGCGCCGATGCCGCCATAGTTGATCGCCGGGTCGGCATTGGGGTCGAAGAAGGGCGGCTGCAGGATGGCGGCCGGGAAGACGATCTCGACCATGCCGAAATTGGCATAGGCGTTGATCGTCATCGGGGTCATGCCCCATTCCCAACGGTAGATCGGCTTGCCCAGCTTGGTGATGTTGTAGTCATAGTCGAACAGGTTGGAGCGAATGGCGTTGCCGAGCAGGTCGTTGCGGTCGATGACCAGCCCCGACATGTCGCGCCACTGGCTGGGATAGCCGATCTTGGGGGTGAAGGCGGCCAGCTTGGCATGCGCCTTGACTTTGGTTTCCGGCGTCATCCACTCGAGCTGGTCGATCCGGCGGCCCATGGCATCGATGATGTTGTGGACGAGCTTGTCGGCCGCCGCCTTGGTCTCCGGCGGGAAATAGCGGTCGACGTAAAGCTTGCTGACGTCGTCCTGGAGGACGCCGACGGTGAAATTCACCGCCCGCTTCCAGCGCGCCTCCTGCTCGGGAGTGCCGTTGAGGACGGTGCCGTAGAAGGCAAAATTTTCCTGGTCGAAGGCCTTAGGCAGATAGTCGGAGTAAGTGTCGAGCGAGCGGATCAGCAGTTGATCCCTGACGACCGCCAGCGGCGCCCGGTCGATCAGCCTGGCGATGCCGGTGATGGCGCTCGGCTGGGCGACGACCAGTGATTCGACGCCCTGCGCGCCGCTCGACTTGAACAGGCTCGGGAAGTCGAAGCCGGGCGCCCGCTGCGCGAGCTCGGCGAGAGTCATCTTATTGTAGGTCTTGGTCGCGTCACGGCTCTCGATGCGGCTCCAGCTGACCTTGGCGATATTGGTCTCGAAATCGACGATCGCCTTGGCGCGGGCGGCGGCGTTCTTCTCGCCGGCCAGGGTCAGCATGTTGGTAATGTGCTTCAAATAAGCGGCGCGAGTTTCGGCGAGCTTGGCGTCGGGCTTCAAATAATAATCGCGGTCCGGCATGCCGAGGCCGGCCTGGAAGAAATTGAAGATATATTGGTCTGGCGCCTTATCGTCCTGGCCGACGAAGCCGCCGAAGGGGGTGCCGATGCCCATCTTCCGCGCTTCGGCGAACATCTGCGGTAACTGCGCCTTCGACGTGATGCCGCGAACCTGGTTCAGCCACGGCTCGAACGGCGCCAGGCCCTTCGCCTCGACCGTCGCCTCGTCCATGAAGCTCGCGTAAACGGCGCCGATGCGGCTGTTGGGGTCGCGGGCGGATTCCTCGATCAAGGTCTTGGTCCGCTCGCGCGACAGATCGTCGAGGACGGTGAACATGCCATAGTTCGACTTGTCGGCCGGAATCTCGGTGCGCGCGTCCCATTGGCCGTTGGCGAATTTGTAAAAGCTGTTCCCGGGCAGGACCGATTTATCCATTCCGGTCTCGTCGAAGCCATAGTCGCCGATCTGCGGCTGCGGCACGGGCGCGACCGGCGGCGGCGGCGCTTCGGCGACCGCGACGGGCACGGTCTCGACCGCCTCGTTGGCGACACAACCGGCGAGCAAAGCGGTGCCGGCAAGCAGGAACAACTTGGACTTCATTGCGGCTTCCTCCCAATGATCATGGTCACACGGTCTCTTTCGGACCGCTGGTGCGGTGCAAGCGGCTGCGCCATTTCGAGCCGATCCACAACCGCCATACGACGAGCGACAATACATAGCCTGCGAACGCAAAGCCAAGCCCGATCAGGACGAGGCCGCTGACCATCGCCGGCGCGGCATCCGAGACCAGCCAGGCCAGCCAGTCGCGGAGCGGCGCCCGCGCCGCCGACAAAGCCTGGAACGACGCCAGATCGGCGTGAAAGCCAAGGCGGTTGCCAACCTCAATGGCGGCGATGATGAAGAAGGGCGTCGTTGCCGGATTGGAGACGAAGGTCATCCCCGCCGCGATCGGGATGTTGGCGCGAAACGGCACCGCCATCAGCGCCGCGCCGACGATCTGCAGCCCCGGGATCATCAGGACAATGCCGACGAACAAGCCGACGGCGACCGCGGCCGGCACCGACCGGCGGGTCAGCCGCCACAGCTCGGACGCCCAGATGCGCTTGCCGAGCGGCCTTAGCAGCTTGCTCCGTTGCAGCTCCTCGCGGGTCGGGGCGTGGCGGCGATACTGCTTGCGGAAGAAGCGGAACAAATCAGCCATGCTGGCGCATCACCCGCGCCTGCTCGCGCTTCCAGTCGCGCTCCTTGATCGTCTCGCGCTTGTCGTGCGCCTTCTTGCCGCGGGCGACCGCAAGCTCGATCTTGGCCCGGCCGCGCGAGTTGAAATAGATGGACAAGGGCACCAGCGTCAGCCCCTGGCGGGTAATGGCGCCGTGCAAACGAGCGATTTCGCGGCCCTTGAGCAGCAATTTGCGCTTGCGCCGCGGCTCGTGATTCATCCAGCTGCCGGCGCCATATTGCGGGATATGGCTGTTGATGAGGAACACCTCTTCCCCCTCTACGGCAGCATAGCTTTCGGCGATCGAGCCTTCGCCGCCGCGCAGCGCCTTCACTTCAGTGCCCTGCAGCTCGATCCCCGCTTCCAGCCGCTCCTCGACGAAATAATCGAACCTCGCCCGCCGGTTCTCGGCGACGACCTTGGCTTTGTCGAACGGGGCTGGCAGCGGGCGGGACATTGAGAGGCGCTTAGCGGCGACCGCACCTTCGCGAAAGGCCGCTAGGCGAGACCCGCATGCGCCAGCGCGGCGTCGACCGCTTTCCGACTGGCTTCCGACGGCTCGGTCATTGGGGCGCGTAGCTCCGCGGAAAAGCCATCCTTGACCCGCGACAGGGCATATTTGACCGGGCCTGGCGATGCATCACTGAACAAGGCGGCGTGGAGCGGGAAGAGGCGGTCCTGGAATTCGAGCGCTTGCGGCCAGCGGCCTTCGCGCATCGCTTCCTGGAATTGCGAGCACAATTTCGGGGCGACATTGGCGGTGACCGAAACGCAGCCGACCCCGCCCATGGCGTTGAAGCCGAGCGCCATGTCATCATTGCCCGACATCTGGACGAACTGCTCGCCGCAGGCCTGCCGCTGCGCCGACACCCGCGCCAGATTGCCGGTCGCGTCCTTGACGCCGACAATATTGGGCAGCCGCGCCAGGCGCGCCATGGTTTCCACCGATATGTCGGTGATGGTGCGCGATGGTACGTTGTAGAGGATGATCGGGATATCGTACTCGGCGACGGCAGCCAGATGGGCGTAAATCCCGTCCTGGTTCGGCCGGTTGTAATATGGCGGCACGTGCAGCGCGGCGTCAGCGCCGGCTTCCCTGGCGATTTTCGTCAGCGCGATGGCGTGAGCGGTGTTGTTGGAGCCGCAGCCGGCGATCACCGGCACCCGGCCGCGCGCGACCTCGACCGCGATCTCGACGACGCGGCGATGCTCGTCGGTAGACAAGGTCGCCGCTTCGCCGGTGGTGCCGCACGGGACCAGGCCGTTGCTGCCCTCGTCGATCTGCCACTCGATCAGCTCGCGAAGTGAGTCCTGATCGACACAGTTGCCGGAAAAAGGCGTCACAAGTGCGGGTATCGACCCGAAAAACATGAACTTTTTTCCTTCTGGCGGTGTTCGCGGCAAAGACAAAAGCGTAGCTTGTTCAGTGACTGATAAGGACCCCGCCTTCAATATGTCCAGCATGAGGCCTTTACCCTTCCTGATTTCGCTAGCCATCGGTTCGGCGGCGCTCGCCCAGCTGGCGCAGACCAATTCCGCGCTCCCTGCCCGCCCGGCGCCGGCCGCCACGGCGGCTTCGGTCACCGACATCAATTATGCTCTTGCCGACTGGCGGCGGCTGCGGGCGAGCGATGGCTATCGCTTCGCCGATTATGCCCGCTTCCTGATTTCCAATCCCGGCTGGCCGGACGAAGCCCGGATGCGGCGTTGGGCGGAAAAGGCGATGGTCCCGGGCGAGAATGCGCTGACGGTCATCGCATTCTTCAAGAACGAGTTGCCAAAGTCGGGCAACGGTCATGCGCGGCTGGCCGAGGCTTTTGCCGCCACCGGCCGGCCGACCGAGGCCGCGGCGGCCGCCCGCGACGCCTGGGCCTCGCCCGACCTGTCGGCCGACGACGAGAAGCGCATCGCCGCCCGCTTTTGGGCAAGCCTGACGGCGACCGACCATGACCGCCGGGTCGATGCCTTGCTGTTCGACAAGAAGCCGGCCGACGCCCAGCGCGCGTTCGCTTATGCCAGCCCGGGCCGCCGGGCCGCCTTCGCTGCCCGCATCGCCATGCAGACCAGCCTGCCCGACGCCGACGCCCAGTACCGGCGGGTCGAAGCGCAGGTGGCGAGCGACGCCGGCCTGCTGATGGACCGGCTGCGCTTCCTCAAGGACACCTATCGCAACGAATCGGGCGCCCGCTGGCTGGCGGCAAGGCCGCACCATTTCACCTACCGGCCGGCCGATACCGAGCGCTTTTACGAGATGCTACTGATCCTGGCCCGTTCGGCCTGGAGCGACCGCAACTACGCCCAGGCCTACGACATCGCCCGCCAGGTCGACGACGCCTTGCCGGCGGGGGCGGACCTCGCCTTGCAGCCTTATGGCGTGCGCGACGAATATACCTCGCTGACCTGGACCGCCGGCGAGGCGGCGATGTCGGGGCTCAACCGCTATGCCGACGCCGTCCAGCAATTCGTCAAATATTCCAAGGGCGGCCGCTCGCTGCAGGTGACGACGAAGGGGCTGTACTGGGCCGGCCGCGCCGCGCTGTTCGCCCGGCGGGGCGGCGAAGCGAACAATTATTTCACGCAAGCCGCCGCTTATCCGGAATTGTTCTACGGCCAGCTCTCGCTCGAGCGGCTCGGGCGCAGCGTGCCGGCGCCCGCCGGTCTGCCGCAGATGCTGGTGACCGACGCCCAGCGCTCGGCCTTCCAGCAACGGCGGCTGGTCCGCGCCACGCGCCTGCTCGGCGGACAAGGCCGCCGCGACGAGCAGGCTTTGTTCGTCCGCGCCCTCGCCGAAAGCCTGAATACCGAGGCCGAGCGGGTGATGGCCGCCGAGCTGGCGCAGCAGATCGGCCGCCAGGACCTGGCGGTATGGACCGCCCGCGCCTCGCGCAACAATGGCGACGCCTTCTACGTCCGCCCGGCCTTCCCGACCACCTATGGCAAGGTCGCGGGCGGCCGCATGTGGTCGATGACCCATGGCATCACCCGCCAGGAATCCTCGTTTGACCGCTCGGCGGTGAGCCACGCCGGCGCCCGCGGCATGATGCAGCTGATGCCCGGCACCGCCCGTGAGCAGGCCGGCAAGATGGGCATCGCCTATGACGCCTCGCGGCTGACCAGCGATGCCGCCTACAACGTCTCCTTGGGCTCGGCTTATTACGCCCGGCTGCTCGACCAGTGGGGCGGCAACCATGTGTTGGCGGTCGCCAGCTACAATGCCGGCGCCGGCAATGTCCGCAAATGGGTCCGCGCCTATGGCGACCCGCGCCAGCCCGGCACCGACGTCGTCCGCTGGATCGAACGCATCCCGTTCACCGAGACCCGCGGCTACGTCCAGCGGGTGCTGGAGAACAGCGTCGTCTATGACCGGCTGAACCCGCAGGTCGCGGCCGGCACGCCGGTCCATCTATCGACCTATTTGGGCAAGTCGCGGCCGGGCTAAGCGGCGTGACCGAGGAGCGGTTCATCACACCAGCGGGCTTCGGCCGGATCCGCGCGGAATACGACCTTTTGTTCGGCGAAGAACGGCCGAAGCTTGTCGAGACGATCTCTTGGGCTGCGGCCAATGGCGACCGGTCGGAGAATGGCGACTATATCTACGGCCGCAAGAAGCTGCGCGAGATCGACCGCCGGCTCGGCTATCTGGCGAAAGTCATGAAGCAGGCGAAGCTGGTCGATCCTTCCGCGCAGCCGAGCCGCGACCAGGTCCGCTTCGGCGCCACCGTCGAGCTGGCCGACGAGGATGACGCGCGGCGAACATTGACCATCGTCGGCGACGATGAGGCGGATGCCTCGGCCGGCCTCATCGGCTGGAGCGCGCCGGTCGCCCGGGCCCTGATCGGCGCCCGCGTCGGCGACGAGCGCGTCGTCCGCCTGCCGGCCTGCGAAAAAAGCTACGAAGTCGTCAGAATCGAATATCCCGACTAGGCCGGCGACAGATGCGATGAGCGGGCCGCCGGCTCGTTGCGCGCCGGGGCGTCGAGCGGCATGGCCTTCTCCAGCGCCTCGGCGATCACTGTCAAGGCCGCGACATGCGCCGCCTGCTCGTCATTGGCGTCGATCCCCATCCACGGCGCCCAGCGGGTGTCGGTCAGCTTGAACATTTGCGCCAACGACTTGCGATAGGCTTCGCGGCCGTCGGCGGTGCGCAGCGCGACGGGGCCGAGCAGATGCTGCTGCCAGGGGTCGGCGGCGCGGGCGCCGAGGCGCTCGTCGAGCACCTTGTCGGTGGCGTGGAGGTAGAGCTTGACCAGCGCCGTGCCATAGTCGCGCTGCTGCGATTCGAACTCGTTGATCTCGTCGAAGCCGCGCTTCCATTCCTTGTCGCCGATCATCCCCAGCACATGGTCCTCGAGCACTCGCCGGTACCAACTGTGGAAGAAGATGGCGGTGTCGCCGGCCGCCGGCAGCCGGTTCCAGAAGCGGGCCAGCCAATGACCCTCGCTGGAGTGGCGCCGGTCGGGGGCGACGCAATGGACGTCGAAATGGCAAGGGTCGAGGGCGCCGCCGAGCTGCTTCAAAATGCCGCGCTTGCCGGCGCCTTCGGGGCCTTCGAGGACGATCAAGGCGCGGCGGCCATGGACGACCTGCGCCAATTGCACGCGCGCCAGCCGATCGTGCAGCGCGCCGAGCGCCGCGCGATAGTCACCGGTGAACGGCGCCCCCCGCTCGATGTCCGCCAGATTGATCGGCACGGCCGCGGGCTTATCCCATCGCCTGGTGGCGGGCAATCGAGTTAACGCGCATTAACGGGCACTTGCGCCCAGCTGGGACAGCTCAGGAATAATGCTCCGCA
>DAIPLM010000178.1:0-3720 GCA_036769205.1 Sphingomicrobium sp. | reverse complement strand
TCGCCCTCGACCTCGTCAAGAAGAACAATGTCGAGCTGGTGAAGGGCGTCGACCGGGCCTCGACGACGACGGTATCGGCGCTGCGGACGGCGGTCACGGTCGCCCAGGCGATGACCAACCAGAAACTGGTGCTGGAGCAGGTGACCGCGCTCAATACCACCACCGCCAACATGATCGACGCCACCGGCGAGATGCTGAAGACCCAGACCGGCGCCATCCACGAGCAGGCGGCAAGCTCGACGATCCCGCTGGAAACGCTGCAGCGTGCCTTCCAGAACATCTACGATACGATGGACCAGATCGACGCCTTCAAGCTGGCCGCGCTGACCAACATGAAACAGACCGTCGACACCTTGGGCAATGAGGTCGAGAAGTCGAAAGGCTATATCGCCCGCGCCGAGGGCGTGTCCCAAGGCAGACTCGAAAACGCGGCGTCGCCCTTCACTCCCATCGAGAGCAAATGACGACGAACCTGACGACGAAAGTGGACTCCGCGCTGGCCCGGTTCGACCGGGTCACCCGGCAATTGGACAGCCGCTCGGGCCTCGTCCGCGATGCCCGCAAGCGCGAGCTCAAGCGCTTGAACGAGGGGCTGGTGAGGACCCTGGTCCGCATCGGCATGGTCGTCGGCGTCATCAGCCTGGTGACGATCCTCATCGGCTTGGTCCAGCCAATCGGCATGTTCGGCTTCCTCGCCGCGGTCGGCCTGGCGGTCGGGCTGGCAGCGGTCATTGCTTTCTCCGGCGGCCGCGAGATCGCCGCCCCGGCGGTGACCCCGGATCTGCCCAATGGCGAAATGGTCCAGCGTTTCGATTCCTATATCTACCGGGCCCGCGCCGCCCTTCCCGCGCCGGCGCAGGCGGAAATCGACCAATTGTCGGCGCAATTGCCGCCGCTTAAGAAGACGCTCGAGCGGATCGACACGCTCGACCCCAATGCGCAGGACGCGCGGCGGCTGATGTCGATTCATCTGCCCGGGCTCATCGACCGCTATTTGCACGTCCCTTCCGCCTATCGCGGCCAGGAGGATGGCGAAGGTATTACCGTCGACCAGCGGCTGGTCGACGCGCTCAGCGCCGGCCGCCAGGCGTTGAGCGACATCAATGAGCGGCTGGCCAAGGCCGATATGATGGCCTTTGAGACCCAGGGCCGCTTCATCAAGTCACGTTATGGGGACGATGGCGAGCTGCTGCCCGCCCCAAAGGCCGACGCCAAGGAAGAGTGATCAGCCGATCACGCCGGCCGCACGCAGCCGCTCGATTTCAGCACCGCCGACGCCGATACCTGCAAGCACCTCGGCCGTATGTTCGCCGAGCGCCGGCGGCGGCAGATCGGCATCGGCGCGCTCGCCGTCGAAGCGCAGCGGCGAGCCGACCGTCGGCACCTCGCCCAGCCTGCCCGGCCCAAGCTCGCGGACGGCTCCACGATATAGCGCCTGCGGGTCGGCGAGCGCCTGACTGATACGGTTGATCGGCCCGGCGGGGATGCCGGCGCCTTCCAGCGCCGCCAGCCAGTCGGCGGCGCTGCGCTCGGCGATCCGCTCGGCGATCAGCGCCACCAGCTCGGCGCGGTGGGCGACTCGCGCGCTGTTGGTCGCGAAGCGCTGGTCCGCCGTCCATTCCGGCGCGCCGCAAATCTCCGCCAGGCGCCCGAACTGGCGATCATTGCCGACGGCGATGACGATCGGCTGATCGCTCGCGGCGAACGGCTGATAGGGGACGATATTGGGATGGCTGTTGCCCTGGCGGACCGGGTCGCGTCCGCTGATCAGGGCATTGCTGGCCTGGTTGGCGAGCATCGCCAGCTGGGTCTCGAACAAGGACAGATCGATGGTCGCCCCCTCGCCGCTAGAATCGCGCTGGTGGAGCGCGGCGAGGATAGCGTTGCTGGCATAGAGGCCGGTGAACAGGTCGACGATGGCGACGCCGGCACGCATTGGCCCGCCGCCCGGCTCGCCGTCAGGCAGGCCGGTGATGCTCATCATCCCGCCCATCGCCTGGATGATGTAATCATAGCCGGCGCGGTCGGCGTATGGCCCGTCCTGGCCGAAGCCGGTGATCGAGGCATAGATCAGGCCAGGGTTCGCCGCGCGCAGGCTGACCGCGTCGAGCTCGAATTTGGCGAGACCGCCGACCTTGAAATTCTCGACGACGACATCGGCCCTCGCCGCCAGTTGGCGGACCAGCGCCGCACCTTCGGGCCGCCCGAAATCGATGGCCGCCGATTGCTTGCCTCGGTTGGCGGCGAGGAAATAGGCCGCCACCCGCTCGTCGTTATGCTCGTGCCACGGCGGCCCCCAGTGGCGCGTGTCGTCGCCGGCGCCGGGCCGCTCGACCTTGACCACCTCGGCGCCCAAATCGGCGAGCAATTGCGTGCACCACGGGCCGGCGAGCACCCGGCTCAAGTCGAGGACGCGGATTCCCTGGAGCGGCTTCACCGGCGCCGCCGCCACGGCTTGCGGTCGGCGAGGATCGCCCGCGCCGCGTTGTGGCCTGGCGCTCCGGTCACGCCGCCGCCGGGATGTGCGCCCGAGCCGCATAGGTAGAGCCCGGGCAACGGCATCCGATAATCGGCGTGGCCGATCATCGGCCGGGCGCTGAACAATTGGTCGAGGCCCATCTTGCCGTGGAAGATATCGCCGCCGATCAGGCCGAAGCGCCGTTCGAGGTCGAGCGGCGAATGCACCTGACGCCCGAGAACCGACGCCGCGAAGCCCGGCGCATGGGCGTCGACGGTGGCGATGACTTGGTCGGCGGCCTTGTCCTTCTCCTTGTCCCAGCTGCGCCCCGGACCGAGGTCGAAGCGGAAATGCTGGCAGAACAGGCTGGCGACATGCTTGCCCTTGGGCGCCAGTGTCCTGTCGAGCGTCGACGGAATCAGCATCTCGATGATCGGCTGCGCCGACCAGCCGTCCTGCTTGGCATCAACGAACGCCCGGTCCATGTAGGCGAGGCTCGGCGCCATGATGATGCCGGCGGTCAAGTGATCGCCTTTCTTCGGCAGCACCGTGAACTTGGGCAATTCCGACAAAGCGACGTTCATCCGGAAGGTCGCGCTTTCGCACGACCAATGCGCCATATGCTCCTCGACCGGCTTGGATACCGCGCCTTTGGGAACCAGTCGATCGAACAGCAGGCGGGGGTTCACGCCGGCGGCAACGATTGCCGACCGCCAACCTTTCCCTGCCGCAACAACGCCGGCCGCGCGACCCTTTTCGACGATGATTTCCTCGACCGGCTTGCCGAGGAGGATGTCGACGCCTTTCTCGCGGCAGGCGCGCGCCATCGCCTGGGTGATCGAGCCCATGCCGCCGATGGCATGGCCCCAGGCACCGGGCACGCCCGCCGCCTCGCCGAACAGATGGTGCAGCAGGACATAGGCCGTGCCCGGCGTGTAGGGCGACGCGAAATTGCCGACGACGCCGTCGAAGCCGAACAGGGCCTTGGCGAGGTCGCCCTTGAAGTGGCGATCGAGGATGTCGCCGGCGCTCTTCGTCGCATATTCGTGGACGATGCGGATCTCGTCGGTCTTCAGGCCGATCAGGTCGCGTCCCATCGCCGCCAGCGACCGCAAGCCGCGCAGCCCGGCGCCGGCGTTCGGTGGGCTTTTGAGCAGCCATTTCTTGATCAGCGGCACCACCGTCTCCAGTTCCGCCAGATAATGGTCATAGCTCTCGCCGTCGGCGGCATGGTGCCGGACGATCTCCTTGCGGGTGAGGCC
>DAIPLM010000177.1:0-3723 GCA_036769205.1 Sphingomicrobium sp. | reverse complement strand
GCGAGAGATTGTCGTAAACCACCGGCGTGAAGCCGTGGCGAGCGAGCGCCTTGCAGGCGTGCGAGCCGACAAATCCGGCACCGCCGGTGACGAGGACGGTCTGGGTCATGCCCTGCCCCTAGGCGGCGACGGGCGATCGGCAAAGTCCAGGATTGGCCTCATGCCAGCCGCTCGACGGTCGCTGCCACCGATTGGCGCCAATCGGGCAGGCGGATGCCGAGGTCGCGCTCGATCGCCGCGCAATCGAGCACCGCATAAGGGGGGCGGGCGGCTTTGGTCGGCCAGTCGGCGGTGGCGATCGGTTTCACATCAGCGGCGGGCAGGCCGAGGCGGCGGCAATTGGCCATGACCTCGCTCGCCAGCCCGAACCAGCTGGCCGAGCCCGAACCGGCGAGGTGATAAATTCGGCCGCTGTCGAGCGGCCAGTTGGCGGCGATGGCGAGGATGGCGTCGGCGAGGTCGAGGGCGCTGGTCGGCGAACCGTGCTGGTCGTCGACGACATTCAGCGAGTCGCGGTCGCGGGCGGCGGCAACCATCGTCCTGACGAAATTGCGCCCGAACGGGCCGTAGACCCAGGCGGTGCGCAGGATCAGATGGTCGGGATTGGCGGCGCGCACGGCGTCCTCGCCCGCCAGCTTCGAGGCGCCATAGACTGACAAGGGGTTGGTCGCCGCGTCTTCCTTGTAGGGCACGCGCGCCTGTCCGTCGAAGACATAGTCGGTCGACAATTGCAGGATCGCCGCATTGACCGCGCGCGCGGCGGCGGCTGCCTCTCCCGCCGCCTCGGCGTTGATGCGGAACGCAAGCTCAGGCTCGTCCTCGGCCTGATCGACGGCGGTGTAGGCGGCGGCGTTGATCACCAGGTCCGGCGACACGGCCCGGATCACCCGGGCGACGCTGCCAGGATCGGCCAAATCGACTTCCGGCCGGCCGGCCGGGATCAACTCCATATCCGGCAGCGATTCGGCCTTTTCCAGCAGGCTGCGCGCGACCTGGCCGTCGCACCCGGTCAGCAGCACCCTCATGGCGAGACGCCGAGCCGCCCGCCGCTATATTTGCCGTCGCGGATCGGCCGCCACCACCAGTCATTGGCGAGAAACCAGTCAACGGTTTTGGCGAGGCCGCTCTCGAAGCTTTCCTCCGCCCGCCAGCCGAGTTCGTCCTCAATCTTGCGCGGGTCGATGGCGTAGCGGCGATCGTGACCGGGGCGATCCTCGACGAAGGTGATCAGCGAGCGGCGCGAGGGCCCGCCAAGGCGATCGTCGACCAGGTCGCAGATCGCCTCGACCACCTGCAGGTTGGTGCGCTCGGCGCGGCCCCCGACATTGTAACTTTCGCCGACCCGCCCCCGGCCGACGATCCGCTCCAGCGCCCGGGCATGGTCCTCGACATAGAGCCAGTCGCGGACATTCTCGCCGCGGCCATAGACCGGCAGCGGCTTGCCCTCGATGGCGTTCAATATGGCGAGCGGGATCAGCTTTTCCGGGAAGTGGAACGGCCCGTAATTGTTCGAGCAATTGGAGAGCACGACCGGAAGGCCATAGGTTTCATTCCAGGCGCGGACGAAATGGTCGGCGGCCGCCTTTGACGCCGAATAAGGCGAGGATGGTGCATAGGCGGTGTCCTCGGTGAAGACTCCCTCGTCGAACGGCAGGTCGCCGAAGACCTCGTCGGTCGAAATATGGTGAAAGCGAAAGGCGTCGCGGCGCTCGGGCGGCAGCTCGCGCCAATAGGCCAAAGCCGCGTTCAGCAGCCGGAACGTGCCGACGACATTGGTCTCGACGAAGATGCCCGGGCCGTCGATCGAGCGGTCGACATGGCTTTCGGCGGCGAGGTGCATGATTGCGTCGATCCGCTCCTCGGCCAGCAGGACCAGCATCCGCGGCACGTCGCCGATGTCGGCCTCGACGAAGCGGTAGTTGGGGGCCTGGGCGACGTCCCGCAGCGATTTGAGATTGCCGGCATAAGTCAGCTTGTCGAAATTGACGACGTGGACGCCCTTGGCGACCAGCAGGCGGACGACCGCGCTGCCGATGAAGCCGGCGCCGCCGGTGACGAGGATTCGCTCCATCGCCTCAAAAGCCCGGGTCGATGTCGGCGAGGAGCGGCGCGCCGCGGTCCTTGTCCGACAGAATCAGAGCCTCGCGCGCCAGCGGCCATTCGACCCCGATCGCCGGGTCGTCGAAGCGGATCGCCCGGTCGTGCTCGCGGCTGTAAGGCGCCGTCACCTTGTACTGGACCTCGCTGTCTGGCTCGAGCGCCAAGAAGCCGTGTGCGAAGCCCTTGGGGACGAGCAATTGGTTCCCGTCGGCGGCGGACAGGCGAACACCAGCCCATCGGCGATAGGTCGGCGAGCCCGGCCGAATGTCGACCGCCACGTCGAACACCGCGCCGCGCGAGACCCGCACCAACTTGTCCTGGGCGAAAGGCGGCGACTGAAAATGCAGGCCACGCAGGACACCGGCCTGGCGCGACAGGGAATGATTGTCCTGGACGAAGCGGAGGTCGATCCCGGCGGCCTTGGAGGCAGCCTCGCTCCACGTTTCGGAGAAGAAACCGCGCTCGTCGTCGAAGCGCGGCGGACGGATTTCGAGCAGCCCCTCGATCTCCAGGGCGCGGACCTCAAGCAACGCCGACCTCGCTCGCCCGGCGGCGGAGGTAGGCGGCATATTCGGTTTTGCCGAGGCCGTCGGCGCGCGCGGTCACCTCGGCCGGGGTCAGATAGCCAAGCTCGAGCGCGATTTCCTCGAGGCACATGATCTTGAGGCCCTGGCGTTTTTCGATCGTGCGGACATAGGAGGAGGCGTCGTGCAGGCTGTCGTGGGTGCCGGTATCGAGCCAGGCAAAGCCGCGGCCGAGGCGCATGACATTCAAGCTGCCACGTTCAAGATAGGCGCGGTTGACGTCGCTGATCTCCAGCTCGCCGCGCTTCGAAGGCTTGAGGCCGGCGGCGATGTCGAGCACGTCATTGTCGTAGAAATAGAGGCCGGTGACCGCCCAGTTCGACTTGGGCTCGGATGGTTTTTCCTCGATCGAGGTGGCGGTGCCGGTGTCGGGGTCGAAGGCAACGACGCCGTAGCGCTCGGGATCCTCGACGGCATAAGCGAAAACGGTGGCGCCCACGGTGCAGGCCGCCGCCTGGCGCAGCATCTCGACCAGCCCGGCGCCGTAGAAGATATTGTCGCCGAGGATCAGAGCCGCCGGCCCGTCGCCGATGAACTCGCGGCCGATGATGAAGGCCTCGGCCAGCCCGTTGGGGTTCGCCTGCTCGGCATAGGACAAGCTTATGCCATAGTCGCCGCCGTCGCCGAGCAGCGCCTCGAAGCGCGGCAGATCGGTGGGGGTCGCGATGACCAGCACCTCGCGGATGCCGGCGAGCATCAGCACGCCGAGCGGGTAATAGATCATCGGCTTGTCGAAGACGGGCAGAAGCTGTTTCGAAACAGCGATCGTGGCTGGATACAGGCGAGTGCCGCTGCCCCCGGCGAGGATAATTCCCTTCATCGGGTCGCCGCCGCAACGCGGATCACAGGGTCCGGACCTCCGGCCAGCCGGCGAAGCTCGCTTCGTTCATAGCCCGTCTCTATCACAGGAATCTGCATGGCAACTCACTTCTCGACCGGCCCGTCCGCGTCCGCCAATCGGGGCTCGCAACCCGCCGGCCGATAATATCGATCCGGCCGGCTGACGACCAGCCTGTCTGCGCGTTACATCGGTGGCGCC
>DAIPLM010000017.1:0-13498 GCA_036769205.1 Sphingomicrobium sp. | reverse complement strand
TGTTGGTCCGCGCCTGCACGGCGAGATATTCGACGATCCGGTCCTTGACCTTCTCCAGCCCGTAATGGTCCTCGTCGAGCACCCGTTGGGCTTCGGCGATGTCGCGCTTCAGCCGCGATTTCTTGCCCCACGGCAGGCCGAGCAGCACGTCGAGATAGTTGCGGGCGACGGTCGCTTCGGCTGACATCGGCGCCATGCCCTTCAATTTCTTCAACTCGGCATTGGCGCGGCTGCGCGCTTCCTTGCTCAGCCGGGTCTTGCGGATCTTGGCGGCGAGCTCGGCCAGCTCGTCGCCGCCTTCGCCCTCGTCATTGCCAAGCTCGCGCTGGATCGCCTTCAACTGCTCGTTCAGATAATATTCGCGCTGGGTCTTTTCCATCTGCCGCTTGACGCGGCTGCGGATTTTCTTCTCGACCTGGAGCACGCCGAGCTCGCCTTCCATGAAGGCGAACACCATCTCCATGCGGCGGGCCGGGTTCAGTTCGGCGAGCAGGGCCTGCTTGTCGGCGACCTTGATCGACAGGCTGGAAGCGACGGCATCAGCCAGGATCGACGGATTTTCGATCTCCGACAGCTGGACGCTGGTTTCGGCCGGCAGCCGTTTGTTGAGCTTGGCATAATTCTCGAACTGCTCGATCACCGAGCGCATCAGCGCCTGCGCCTCGGGGCCTTCCGACACCTCTTCGTCGACCTCCTCGACATCGGCGGCGAGATAGTCGCCGCGCTCGACCAGGTTGGTCAGCCGCGCCCTTTTGGCGCCCTCGACCAACACCCGGACGGTGCCGTCGGGCAGCTTCAGGAGCTGCATCGCGGTGGCGATGACGCCGAGGTCGTAGAGCGCGTCGCGGTCGGGATCGTCCTCGGACGGGTCGAGTTGGGCGACCAGGAACAATTCCTTGTCGGTCGCCATGGCGGCCTCGAGCGCGGCCACCGATTTGTCGCGGCCGACGAACAAGGGGACGATGCGGTGAGGGAAAACGACGATGTCGCGGAGCGGCAGGATGGGAAGCGTACGGGTCATGCCCCTCATATGGGCGGCAGCCCCTAAGAGCGCAACAAGAGCAAGGCCGGGCCGAGGTTCTGCAATGCGTGGACGGCGAAGACGATGGCGACGCCGAGCCAGATCGAGCGCTTGCTCCAGGTGACGTAGAGCGTCGAGAAAATGAGGAACGGCCACCAGATGACCAGTCCCCAGGCCGGCGCCACCATGGAGTGGGCAATCCCCCAGCCAATCGCGCTGAGGATGATAGCCGCGGTCGGCGGCAGGAAACGCAGCAGCAACTCCAGCACCGCCGCCATGATTAACGTCTCGATCAGCGGCGAGACGATCACCAGCAGGATGACCGTCGCCGCCCCGGTGACGATGAACATCGGCCGCTCGATCGCCGGCAGCAGCCATTGCGCGAGGACCGACAGCAGCAGGCTTATCGGGAAGGCGCACAGCCAGCCGACGGCGATTGCTCTTAAGGGTTGGCGGGGCTCGGCGAGCGCCGCCGGCAAACGGATCACTTAGGGGCCAGACCTAGGCAGCCGCGTCGCTGCCGCCGCTGGCCGCCTTGTCCTTCTTGGCATAGACGCGGACCGGCTCCTTGGTGCCCATGACCACGTCCTTGTCGATGTGCACCTCGTCGACCCCGTCCATCGACGGCAAATCGAACATGGTGTCGAGCAGGATCGCTTCGAGGATCGAGCGCAGCCCGCGGGCGCCGGTCTTGCGGTCGATTGCCTTGCGGGCGACCGCGCCCAGCGCCTCGTCGGAGAAGCCAAGCTCGACCTCCTCCATGTCGAACAGCTTTTGATACTGTTTGACCAAAGCGTTCTTCGGCTCGACCAGGATCTTGACCAGGGCCTCCTCGTCGAGGTCCTCCAGCGTGGCAATGACCGGCAGGCGGCCGATGAATTCCGGGATCAGGCCGAACTTCAGCAAATCCTCGGGCTCGGTGTGCTTCAGCGTTTCGCCCGTGCGCTTTTCCTCGGGCGCCGCGACAAAGGCGCCGAAGCCGATCGACTTGCCCTGCAGCCGGTCGCCGATGATTTTTTCGAGGCCGGAAAAAGCCCCGCCGCAGATGAACAATATGTTGGTCGTGTCGACCTGCAGGAATTCCTGCTGTGGATGCTTGCGGCCGCCCTGTGGCGGGACGGAGGCGGTGGTGCCTTCCATCAGTTTCAGCAGCGCCTGCTGCACGCCCTCGCCAGAGACGTCGCGGGTGATCGAGGGATTGTCGGATTTGCGGCTGATCTTGTCGATCTCGTCGATGTAGACGATGCCGCGCTGCGCTTTCTCGACATTATAGTCGCTGGCCTGCAGCAATTTCAGGATGATGTTCTCGACATCCTCGCCAACATAGCCGGCCTCGGTCAGGGTCGTCGCGTCGGCCATGGTGAACGGCACGTCGAGGATTCGGGCCAGCGTCTGGGCGAGCAGGGTCTTGCCGCAGCCGGTGGGGCCGATCAGCAGGATGTTCGATTTGGCGAGCTCGACCTCGGGGCCGTTCTTGGCGCTGTGGCCGAGCCGTTTGTAATGGTTGTGGACGGCGACCGACAGCACCCGCTTGGCGCGGTTCTGGCCGATGACATAATCGTCGAGCACCTTGCAGATCTCGGCCGGAGTCGGGACGCCGTCGCGGGTCTTGACCAGCGCCGACTTCGATTCCTCGCGGATGATGTCGTTGCACAGCTCGACGCATTCGTCGCAGATGAACACGGTCGGGCCCGCGATCAGCTTCCTGACCTCGTGCTGCGACTTGCCGCAGAATGAGCAGTAGAGGGTGCTCTTGCTGTCGCCGCCGGAAAGCTTGGTCATAACGTCCTTTGCCCGTGCCGGACCATATCCGGCCCGCTGTATCGCACAATCAAGCTGAGGGAGGGGTTAACATCCACCGCGCCTGATTGGCCTGTCCCAAATATGGAACGGCTTGCGTCCGGGGGCAAGGGTTTGACGGCGCGGCACAATTGACCGACACCCGCGCGCCATGGGGGACCCGGCCATCCGCGCCTTTTTCGACGAGCCGACCAACACGGTCAGCTATCTCGTCGCCGATTCCGCCACCGGTGCCGCCGCGGTGATCGACCCGGTGCTCGACTTCACTCCCACGAGCGGCGAAATCGACACGCGATCGGCGCAGGCGATGTTCGATGCCGCCGAGGCGGAGGGCTGGGCGATCCGCTGGGTGTTCGAGACCCACCCCCATGCCGACCATCTGTCCGCCGCCGCCTTCATCCGCTCGCGGACGGAGGCGCTGGTCGCCATCGGTGAGGGCATCCTCGAGGTCCAGAAGACCTTCCGGCCCGTGTTCGGCGCCAGCGACTGCGAGGCCGACGGCTCGGACTTCGACCGGCTGCTGGCCGATGGCGAGCGCCTCGAGCTCGGGACGCTCGACGTCGAAGTGATCGCGACCCCGGGCCATACGCCGGCATGCGTCAGCTATCGAATCGGCGACGCGGTGTTCGTTGGCGACACTTTGTTCATGCCCGACTATGGGACGGCCCGCTGCGATTTCCCCGGCGGCAGCGCCCGCACGTTGCACGGCTCGATCCGGAAATTGCTGGCATTGCCGGACGAAACCCGCCTGTTCCTGTGCCACGATTACAAGGCGCCGGGACGGGACAAATTTGCCTGGGAAACGACGGTCGGCGAGCAGAAGCGCTCCAATCCACATGTCCATGACGGCATCGGCGAGGACGAATTCGTCACGCTGCGCGAGGAACGCGATGCCAAGCTGCCGCTGCCCAAACTCCTCTATCCCGCCATCCAGGTGAACATCCGCGCCGGCCGCCTGCCCCCGGCCGCGGCCAACGGTCGCCGCTATTTGCTGACCCCGATCGAAGGTGACGAAGCACTTCCTTGATTCGGATGGGCACTCCCCTCGGCCTCGAAGCGTTGGCTTGGCGATGGCAGACGAACCGCAGCCTACTCCCTCACGCCTCGACCTGGCCGAAGACCGCACGATCCTGGCGAACGAGCGCACCTTTGCCGGCTGGATGCGGACCAGCCTTGCTGCCCTTGCGCTTGGCGTCGGCTTCCACGCGCTGTTCGCGGACATGGAGCCGTCCTGGCTGCCGCGCGCCATCGCTACCGGGTTCCTGCTGCTCGCCGCCTCCATCATCATCCTTGCCGAGCGGCGGGCAGCGGCGGTGATGAAGCGGCTCAGCGCCCATGTCGTGATTACGGCCAAGCCGGTGAACCTGCGGATCTTCACGGCCGCCGTCACGATTGGCGCGGCGGCGCTGATCGCGGCGATCTGGCTGTTGCCATGAGCGGTCGTTCAACCGCCAGTCCACTCCGCCAGTTGCTTGTGGTTGTCCGCGCGCTCGATCCAGACGCGGTCGACGTGAACCGAGATAATGCAGGATGGAGCGACTTGGGGAGCATCCGTCACGCAAGCGACGACGCGGCGGTCAGGCAGTGCCCGCAACCGTCCCGACAGGACGAAATCATATCCCGACGGGCTCGGCGGTTCGTCGGCGGCAAGGACCGTGGTCGACTCATAGGCGCGATTGCGGCGGCGCGCGGTCCGCGAATCGGACTCGGTGAAGAATTGGGCAATGCCGACGCGGCGGCCCAAGGGAGCGGCGGCTGGCTCCGACTCGTCTTCGATCCCTGGATCCGGATCCGGCTTGGCCGCGGCCGCGTCCTCAGCGTCAGGGAGCTTCATGACCGGTGCCACCGGGCACGCCGGAGTCAACAGCCAAGGACGGCGCAGCCAGAAGCCCTCGATGGTTTCGAAGGCATCACCGGCGATGGCCGCCGCCACTGGATCATCGCCTGAAATGTCGGGCGCGACCTTGAGCTTAATCGTCCGCTGCTTGGTGTCGAACCGCCACCCACGGCCCTCGTCCCCGGCCACGCCACCGCCGCAGCCGAAGCGCAACCGCAGCTCGAACCTCTTACCGGCCAGGCGGCGCTGCTCGGTTGAATCGTCGGCCCCTGCGGCAAGGGCGCTGGCGGCGCGCATGGTGGCGAGCAGCAGCGCCGCACGGTCCAGCGGAGCTTCGGCGATCGGGACCGACGGCAATTGCTGGACGATATTGTTGAGAGTCGACGTCTCTTCGCTCGGCTGGTCGCGGCCGCAACCGGCCACCAGCGCGGCGCAGGACAGCACGGCGGCAAGGCCGGCCGGAAGCGGCGATCGGCGCGATGTCGGCATCCGCCGCAGGATAGCATGGCGGGCCGGAATGGCGAGCGTCGGCCGCGAATTGGCGTTGGCCGGGCCGGGAAAACCGCCCATAGGCAAGGCATGACCTCCAGCCAGGTGATTACCCTGTTGGTGCTGGCGGCCGTGGTCGCGGCGTTGATCTGGGACAAGGTGCGGTCCGACGTGGTGGCTCTGTCCGGCGCCGCCTTCCTGCTGATGACCGGCGTCGTCCGTCCGGTCGAGGTCCAGGCCGCTTTTGCCAGCCCGGCCATCGTCGCCCTCGCCTCCTTGTTCGTGATTGCCTACGCCATGGAGCTGTCGGGGTTGCTCGACGCCGCCATCGACCGCGTGGTCAGCCTGTGCCGGCGGATCGGGCGCGCCGGTCTGTGGGTGCTGATCGGCCTGGCCGGCGCCGCGTCGGCGTTCCTCAACAACACGCCGATCGTCGTCTTGACCGCGCCTGTCGTCCGCGACGTCGCCAAGTCGCTCGGGCAATCGCCCAAGCGCTATTTGATCCCTTTGTCCTATGCGGTCGTGCTCGGCGGCTGCTGCACCTTGATCGGCACCTCCACCAACCTGCTGGTCAACGACATGGCGTCGGTCGCTGGCCAGCCGCGCTTCGGCATCTTCGAGATCACCCCGGTCGGCCTCGCCGTCGCCGTCGCCGGCGGTCTCTACCTGTTGCTGGTCGGCAGCCGGCTGGTCGGCGGGGATGACGGCAAGGCCGAGGACGAGCTCCATGCCGCCAAGGAAACGGAAAGGCTCAACGAGCCGGGACTCGCGGGAGGCCTGATCGGCCGTGCCCAGCCGTTCGCCAAGCATGTCGAGCTCAGGCCCTGGCCGGCTGTGGTCTCATCTTTGATCTTTGTCACCGTCGTCGCTTTGGCGGCGCTCAATGTCGCCCCGATCGCCGCCTGCGCCTTTGCCGGCGCGGTGCTGCTGATCCTGCTGCGGGTGATCACCGCCAACCAGGCCTACAACGGCCTCAGGCCCGAAGTGCTGATGCTGATCGCCGGCATGGTCGTGCTCGGTATCGCGCTCGACGAAACTGGTCTGGCCCAGGCGGCTACCGCGGCCCTGATCGGCACGATGGAAGGGATGAGCCCGCTGCTGGCGCTGGTCATCCTTTATGGCGTCACTCTGTTCGCCACCGAAATCCTGTCCAACGCCACCGTCGCCGTGCTGTTCACGCCGATCGCGGTATCGGTCGCCGAAGCCTTCCAGGTCAGCCCGCGCCCGTTCCTGGTGGCGGTGATGATCGCCGGCAGCGCCGCCTTCGCGACGCCGTTCGGTTACCAGACCAACGCCATTGTCTATCAGATGGGTGGCTATAATTACCTGGCGTTCGTCAAGGTCGGGCTGCCGCTCAACCTCATCACCTGGATCGTCGCGGTAATCGCCATCCAGGCCTATTTCCCGTTCTGAGCGTGGCTCAGGCCGGGGTCACGTCGCTTTTGCCGGTAACATCTTCTTCGCCCGAGTCGGGGCGCTTGTCGAAGACCTCGTCGATGATGCCGAAGGCCTTGGCTTCGTCGGCTTCCATGAACTTGTCGCGGTCCATCGACTTCTCGATATCCTCGATCGATTGGCCGGTATATTTGGCATAGAGCGAATTGAGGCGGGTGCGCATGCGCAGAATTTCGCGCGCCTGGATTTCGATGTCGCTGGCCATGCCCTGGGCGCCGCCCGACGGCTGGTGGACCATGATCCGGCTGTTGGTCAGCGCCACCCGCATGCCGGGCTCGCCGGCGGAAAGCAGGAAGCTGCCCATCGACGCCGCCTGACCGATGCACACCGTGCCGATCTTGGGCCGGATGTATTGCATGGTGTCATGGATGGCGAGGCCGGCCGTCACCACCCCGCCGGGCGAGTTGATGTACATGAAGATGTCCTTCTTCGGGTTCTCGGACTCGAGGAAGAGCAACTGGGCGGTGATCAGCGAGGCCATATGGTCCTCGATGGCGCCGGTAATGAAAATAATTCGCTCGCGCAGCAGCCGCGAATAAATGTCGAAGCTGCGCTCGCCCCGGTTGGATTGCTCGATGACGATGGGGACGAGCTGCGCCGCGATGTCCTGATGATCCATGGGGAAAAAGGGTCCTTGGTTGAATGTGGCCGCCTACATCGGGCGGAAGTGGGAAAGGTTCAAGCTTGGTCGTTCGGCCCCGGCTGCGCGAGATAGGCCAACCGCCGCATTTCCCGCCGACCGCGGGTGACGGTGTCGAGGATCAGCCCGGCGAAAAAGCACAGCACGGCGACGATAATCATGCCAGTGACCAGGATCGCGGTCGGGAAGCGCGGCACCAGACCGGTGTCGAGGTAGGTCGTCACCAGCGGGACCGACAGCAGCAAAGCGGCGACCACCAGCAGCGCGCCGATCATGCCGTAGAACAAAACCGGCCGCTCGACCCGGTACAAGGTGACGATGGTCTTCAGGATCCGCCAGCCGTCGCGGAACGTCGACAGCTTCGATTCCGACCCCTCTGGGCGGGCGCCGTACACCGTTTCGACTTCGCCGATCGGCATTCGCAGCTCGAGCGCATGGACCGACATTTCGGTTTCGATCTCGAAGCCTTCGGACAGCACCGGGAAGCTCTTGACGAAGCGGCGCGAGAACACCCGATAGCCGGAAAAAATGTCCGAGAAGCTGCGCCCGAACAGCCGCGCCAGCAGACCGGTGAACAACCGGTTGCCGAGCACATGGCCGCCGCGATAGGCGTCCTTGGCATCGTGGATGCGAGTGCCGACGACCATGTCGAGCCGCTCGCGGACCAATTGCTCGACCATCGCCGGCGCCGCCTTGGGATCATAGGTCAAATCGCCGTCGGCCATGACATAGACGTCGGCATCGACGTCGGCGAACATGCGGCGGACGACATGGCCCTTGCCCTGCATGCGCTCGGTGCGGACGACGGCACCGGCCTGCTGCGCTTGATCGACGGTCCGGTCGCGGCTGTTGTTGTCGTAAACGTAGATACGGGCGCCAGGCAGCGCTTCGCTAAAGCCGGCAACGACCCGGCCGATCGCCGCTTCCTCGTTGTAACAGGGCAGCAGCACGGCGATGCGCGGTTGCGGACTGGTCAAGCGATCCCCCTGAAGCTCACGCCAGCGCTATAGAGGCGTTCGTTCCCGCCCCGCTAGGTGATTTTCCCGGTGGTGACGTGGAGCAGGCGGAAGTCGGGCGACAAGCCACCGACGCTCCAGGCTTCGCCGGGCGGGATGACGAAGGCATCAGCCGGGCCGAGCGCGAGGCGCGGGCCATGGTTCAGCTCGGCACTGCCCTCCAGCACGAAGCCGAAGGCCAGTTCGCCGTCGTGCGCCGGAATCTCGACGGCGGACCCCGCGCCGGGCCGGATCGTGCGAGCCTCGGCGAGACCCCCGGTCGTCGCCGCCATTTCGGTTTCCTGTGCTTCGCCGCCGTGGAACGGCGTCCAGGGCGTCTCGGCGGCGATGTGCCTGAGTAAGCTCTGGCCGGCGAAGTCGCGCCCTGGCTTGTGGCCGTTCGGCAACTGTATGTCATGGTCGGCGAGCGTCTCGTGCAGCGCCGGCGCGCCGACCTCGATGACCTCCAGGCCCGGCGAGCTTTCGAGCACGCGATGGCGGATTTCGGGCGGCTGCAGGACCATGTCGCCGGCCTGCATGACAAATGGTTCGCCCTGGTCCTCATAGACCACCCGCACCCAGCCCCGGCGGACCACGATCAGCTGGAAGGCGACCTTGTGGAAATGCACCCAGTCGGCGACCGGCCCGCCCGCCGGAATGCTGATGTGCGACGCGATGTAGGCGCCGCCGAGTCGGCAGGGAATGAGGTCGCGGTAGCGCATCCCCGCCCGCCCCTCGCCGCCTGCCTCGCCGCCCCGAGTCAGGACGAATTCCGCCTGAAATGCGGCCGGCCCGCCGGGCAATGGCGCCCCCTGCTCGTTGGTCAGCCGGACGGTTTGCCCATCGTGCGAGAGGATCGCCGTGTGCGGCTTGTCGGCCGGGTAGATGATATCGAGGCGCAACCCGGCGCCGCGCAGCAGATCGAGCGCGGCGTCGAATTCCGAACAAATGAGGTCGATGCTGGCCGGCGGCCGGCTCAACTCTTCTTGGCGGCCTTGGTCGCGGGCGCTTTCTTGGCGGCGGGCTTGGCGGGCGCGGCATCCTTCACCGGCTTGGCCGGCTTGGGCTCGGCCTTGGCCTTTGCCACTGGGCCCTTGGCCGGCTTTTCCGGCTTCGGCGCCGCCTTAGTCCTGGCATCGGCCTTGTCTGGCTTTGCCTCTGCCTTGGCGGGCTTGGCGGCCGCTTTCTTTGCCAGCTTTTTGGCGGCGGGCACGTCATGGCCGCAGCCTGGGCCGTGGACATGGCCCTCCTCGCTCTCGAGGTCCGCTTCCAGCTCGGCGCGGGTCGCGGGACGATCGCTGATCTCGGCTTTCGAGAACAGGAAATCGACGACCTTGTCCTCGTACAAGGGCGCGCGCAGCTGAGCGGCAGCCATGGCGTCGTTCTGGACATATTTGATGAACTTGTCGCGGTCCGCCGGCTGGTATTGCGCGGCGGCCTGGCCGATCAGCCGGTTCATTTCCTGTTGGCTGATCTCGATACCGTTGGCGGCGCCGATCTCGCTCAGCAGCAGGCCGAGGCGCACGCGGCGCTCGGCGATGCCGCGATAATCCTCGGCTTCGGCCTCGATCTCGGCCAGCGCCGCGGCCGGGTCGGCCTCGTGGCTCGCCTCATGGCGCAGCTGGGCCATGATGTTGGCAAATTCGGCCTCGACCATCGACGGCGGCACCGGGAAATCGTGGCGCTCGGCGAGCTGATCGAGCAGCCGCCGCTTCATGTGGGTCCGGGTCAGGCCGTTCAGCTCCTGCTGCAACTGATCCTTGATCAGGCCCTGCAACTGCTCGATTCCGGTGAGGCCGAGCGACTTGGCGAAATCCTCGTCGACCTTGACCTCGCCGGCGACCTTCACTTCGCTGACCGAGACCGCGAACTTCGCCGGCTTGCCCTTCAAATTTTCGGCGGGATAATCGTCGGGGAACGTCACCTTGAGGTCGCGCTTGTCGCCGGCCTTGGCGCCGATCAGGCCATCCTCGAAGCCGGGGATCAGCGAGCCCGAGCCGAGCTCGACCGACATGCCCTCGCCGGTGCCTCCAGCGAATTCCTCGCCATCGACGGTGCCGACATAGTCGATGACGACCAGGTCGCCGGTGGCGGCCTTGTGCGCCTTTGGCGCGGCCTTCCAGGCCTTCTGCGAGCTCGCCAGATTGGCGATCTGGGCGTCGATGGCGGCCTGGTCGGCCTCGACCGTCAACCGCTCTAGCGACAATTTGTCGATCTCGGGCTTGGGCACGTCCGGCAGCGTCTCTAGGCGGACCTTGACCTCGGCGTCCTGGCCATGGGCATAGCCCTCGCCAAGTTCGACCTCGGGCTGCATCGCCGGGCGCAGTTTCTGCTCGCTCAGAAGCGTCTGCACGCCTTGCTGGACGGCGGTCGACAAAGCTTCCTGTTGCAAGGCCTCGCCGTGCATCTTCTTGATGAGGTTGGGCGGCACCTTGCCGGGGCGGAAACCGGGCATCCGCACCTGCGGCGCGATGCGCTTGATCTCCTGCTCCACCCGCGCCTCGATATCCTTGGCGGGAATGGTCAGCATGAAGGCCCGCTTGAGGCCCTGGTTTTCCGTCTCGACGGTCTTGATCACTTGTCCAATTCCTCAAATAGTCTCGCCCGCTGCGCGCGATGCGCATGCTCGGCAATCCCGCGGATTGCCTGTGCGTGCGCATGGTGCGCGCGGAGGGACTCGAACCCCCACATCTTTCGACAACAGGACCTAAACCTGCCGCGTCTACCAATTCCGCCACGCGCGCGCGGTCGATTGAAGGCGCGGCCTATAGCAAGGATGCCCGATGGGGCAAGCCGCTGAGACCAGAGAAACTAGAGCGGTTCGAGGGCGTTGGACGAAAGAGGAGTTTTCGCATGCAACAGCCGCCAATGCCAGAATTGCCGCCGACGCCCGGCCAACCGCCGACGACGCCGGAGCCCGCCCAGCCGACTCAACCGGGCCAGCCGAGCCCGGCGCCACCCGGATTCCCCTCGCCCGGACCGGACATCGACGTCCCCTCGCCCTCGACCCCGGGCACCGACCCGCCGACGACGCCGATTTCGCCCGTCAGCTGACGGGCACCGAGTTCCCTAGCCGCGCTCGCCCGCCGGCGATTGCGACGGCGGCGGTGGCGGCGGGTTGGTCGCATTGGCGAGCCAGCTCGAAGTCGCGTTGCAGCTGCTGGTCAGGGTGACCTGCTGACCCGGCTGGAACGCCGAGGCATAGGGCCAGCATTCCTGCGCGGCGCCGTTGTTGAGGCAGAGGTTGCCGCCGGTAGCCGTCCACGATGCCGGGATCACGCGCCCGCCTGGGGTGGTGATCGTCGCCTGCCCGCCCGGTCCGAAATAGACGCTATTGGTAATGCCGTTGGTCTGGACTTGGAGCGTCTGGCCGGTGATCTCCGACCCCGGCACCCATTGCGCGAGAGCGGCGCCGGGCGCGATGAGCAGGGCGGCGCTGGCGAAGGCCGTGGCAAGGCTGGGCTTTTTCATCTCGAAACCCCTCTGGTCAAAAAGCAGCGGCGCGAAAATCGAGCCGAAACGGATAACCGTTTTGGAGGAGCAAAGTTGCAGCCGCCGGCCCACCAGGGCGATTAGGCGACCGGGCTCTGCAGCTGGAATGGCGGAATGGCGACGTCGAACGTCTGCCCGTCCTCGTCGACCAGGCGGTAACTGCCGCGCATGGCGCCGCTCGGCGTCGCCAATGGGCAGCCCGAGACATAGTCGTAGCTGCCCCCGGGCGGGATCAGGGGCATCTCGCCGACGACGCCTTCACCCCGCACCTCATGCTCGGTGCCGCGGCCGTCGCTGATGCGCCAGTGGCGCGACAGCAATTGCACCGAGCGCTCGCCGCCATTTTCGATGCGGATATGATAGGACCAGAACCAGCGGCCGGCAGTCGGCGCGCTCTGCTCCGGCAGAAAGGACACCGCGACGCGTACGCGGATATCGCCGGTGGTCGCCACATGCGTGAACAGCATCGCCATGGTGTCGGAACTGGGCGTGCTGGTCATAGCGGAACGCTAGGCCACACCGGCGGCCCGGCGCAAGCGGTCAACCAGCCGGCCACGCCCATCGAGCAACGGCGCGGCGCGATCGGTGAGCAGGTCGCGGGCAAGAAAATGGCCGGTCAGGGCAAGCCCGTCGATAATTTCCGTCCAGGACGCAGTGCTGCTGCTGGCGATGAGGAAGCGCGGCAGCGGCAGCAGCTTTCCCTGAAAGGGCTCGGCCTCGACGGCGCTGACCGCCTTGCCCGACCGCGGGCTGACCGCGACCAGGTCTTCATCGATTCCAGTCACCGCGCAGCGTTCGAGATCGAGGCCGAAGCCAAGCTCGGCGAGCAGCAGCAATTCGTAGCGGACCAACGCCGCGCCCCAGCCGCTCGCCGCCGGTGCCGCCTCGATCGCCCCCAGCAAGCCGTCGAGCGCCAGATAGAGGCGCGGATAAGGCTGCGCTTCGGGCAAAGCGGTGGCGGTCAGCGCCGTGGCATATTCGATGGCGGCGGCCGGCAGCGCCTCGCCGTGCAGCGGCCCGCGGCTGTGGGTCAGCTCGACCTCGGCCTGGGCGAGATGGGCATCGGTCCGCGCCGACAGCCGCGCCTGGACCAGATTGCCGGGGATCAGCACCGGCCGCATCCGACGGCCCCGGGCGCCGCGGACGTAAGCCGGCTGCAAGCCATGCTCCGGCGTCATCAGCCGCACCACCGCGCCATGCTCGCCGTGGCTCAGCAGGCCGCAGACGATGGCGGGCGTTTCGATCCTCATCCGGCCGGATGGAAATAATCGTGGAGCTGGCGGGCCATCGCCTTGCTGATGCCGGGCGCGCGTTCGAGATCGTCCAGCGCCGCGCCCTTGACTGCCCGCGCCGTGCCGAAGTGCATCAGCAGCGCCCGCTTGCGGTTGGGACCGATGCCCGGCACCTCGTCGAGGCTGGAAGTGGTCAGGCTCTTCGCCCGCTTCTGGCGATGCGTGCCGATGGCGAATCGGTGAGCTTCGTCGCGCAGCCGCTGCAGATAGAACAGAAGCGCCGAGTTGGGCGGCAAGCTGATCTCGCGCCCGCCCGGCATATGGAAGATTTCGCGGCCGGCGTTGCGGTCCGGCCCCTTGGAGACGGCAACTACCGGCACGTCGTGGATGCCGGCATCCTCGAGGATTTCGCACACCGCCGACAATTGCCCTTTGCCGCCGTCGATCAGCAGCAGGTCCGGCCAGTCGCCAGTCGAGCGGTCGGGGTCTTCCTTCTCCAGCCGCGCGAAGCGGCGCTCCAGCACCTCGCGCATCATC
>DAIPLM010000176.1:0-3748 GCA_036769205.1 Sphingomicrobium sp. | reverse complement strand
ACTTGCGACCCCTGCGATGTCAACACAGTGCTCTACCACTGAGCTACACGCCCACTCGGGCGGCTATCTAGGGGGGGCGTGCGCGCCGCGCAACCCATCTTCAAGCGACTCATTGCGAAGCTCGGGTTCACCCCGAGCTGGAGCAATTCCGACAGCCTCGCTCAAAGTCCCACTTTGAGCGAAACGGTCACAATCGCCCGTGCTGGTCCTCGCTTTGGAACATGCGGTCGACTTCGGCGACCAGGTCCTTCAAGTGGAACGGCTTCGACAGCAATTTGGCCTCGGGGGCAGTGCGCCCACTCTGCAAGGCGACGGCGGCGAAGCCGGTGATGAACATCACCCGGATCGCCGGGTCGATGGCGCTGGCTTTCTGGGCCAGCTCGATCCCGTCCATTTCGGGCATGACGATGTCGGTCAGCAGCAAATCGTAGCGCCCCGCCTCGAGCAGCGGCATCGCCTCGGTGCCGCAGCCGACGGCCTCGACGTCATAGCCGACGCGAATCAGCGCGCGCTGCAGATATTCGCGCATGGACGTGTCGTCTTCGGCAAGCAGGATGCGGATCATGATGCCTCCATCTATGCGCCCAACGCATGAGGTTTTCCAGCGGCTCCCGCAACAATCCATGTTGCTGTCCTGTTCTGGCACGCCTAGGTTTTCGCTCCCTTGGACCGCTCGCTCCTCCCGCCTCCGATCGTCCACCCGCCGCGTCGCCCGGTGGCGGTGCTGCTGTCGGTGCCGCACTCGGGCCGCGACTATCCGCGCTGGCTGCTGGCCAACGCCGCCGGCGGCCGGGCGGCGCTGGAAAGCCTCGAGGACCCTTTGGTCGACCGATTGGCGTGGCGGGCGCTGGCCGGCGGTATCGGCGCCGTCGTCGCCCGGGCGCCGCGCGCCGCCATCGACTGCAACCGCGCGACCGACGAGATCGACCCGGCGGTGATCGCCGATGCCGCCAGCGAGGCAGTCGGCGCCCGCGCCCGTGGCGGGCTTGGCATCGTCCCGTCGCGCACCGTCCCCCACGGCCGGTTGTGGCGGCGGCCGATCGACCGGGCCGAGCTCGAGCGCCGCATCGCCGAGGCGCACTCGCCGTTCCACGCCGCCGTGGCCGAGGCGCTGGAGCGGCTGGTCGAGACGTATGGCCGGGCGCTGCTGATCGACTGCCATTCGATGCCCGGCCGCACCGGCCAGGCCGAGATCGTCTTCGGCGACCGCCATGGCGGCAGCGCGGCGCCATGGCTGGCCGCCCACGCTGCCGCCATCGCCGCCGCCGACGGCTGGTCGACGGCGCTCAACGACCCCTATTCCGGCGGCTATGTCGTCGAGCGGCACGGGCGGCCGGAGCGCGGGGTCCATGCCCTGCAGGTCGAGATCGATCGGTCCTGCTACCTCGCCCCGAACCAGCGCAGCGCCGGCCCCGGCTTCGATCGGGCGGCGCGACTGATCGAGCGGCTGGCGTTCGGGCTGGCCGAGGCGCTGGCAGGGCCCGACGCCATCGCCGCCGAATAAAAAGCGGCCACCCCGGGTTTGCCGGGATGGCCTGAGTTCAGGGAGGAACGGCGGCGAAGCGAAGGGGAGCCGCTACAGGCCGCCGGCACCAGCGAAATGGGGACGGCCAGCGCCGGTTCAACCGCCCGCGCGCTCGCTCCGCCGCGCCGCCGCCACGGCCGGCCAGAGGTCAGGCGTCGGCGGTCTCGGGCAATTTGGCGCCGGCCGGGCCCTTGCCCTGCTTGACCTGGCGGGCGAAGACGTCGCGGATCTGGCTCAGCGAGAACAGATGGGCGTAGATCGCCGCCAGCATGCCGCTCTGGTTCATCTTCCTGAGTTCGTCGCCGCGCAGCTCGCGCAGCTTTTCCTCGTCGACCATGCGGAAGCCGCGATAGAGGAACGGCTGGTCGACGCCCTCGGGCTGAATGGCGACCTCGCCGTCCATCAGCAGCCCCGATTTCAGCAGTTCGTCCATGAACGACTGGGTGCGCTGGCCGGCGGTCTCGAACTGCTCGCAGAAGGCGAGAATGTTGCGGGTGACCTCGCTCGGCTGGTCGCCGTCGAACAAGGCCTGGCCGTCGGCGTCCTCGGCGATGGCGCCGACGCTCGGGTCGAAACACAGGGACAATTCGTCGCTGTCCGGCCGCAGCTTGGCGAGCAGGAACGGGTAGCGGCGCAAATAAGCGGGCACGTAGGTGTTGGCCTCAAGCGGCTTGCCGTCCTCGTCGAAGAAGGTGTTAATGCCTTCGTTGAGCGCCAGCAGCGCCAGGGGAATCGGGTTGTCGCCGGCAGAAAAAATGATCGGGTAGTGGCGCTGGGCGATGGTGAACTCCTCGACCGTCACCGGAATCGCATGCGTCCGCCCGACCTGCGGCAGGTGGTAGCTCGCCTTGAGCTTCATCTTGCCGTGCTGGCCCGAGTTGAGGGCGTCGAGGGCATTGTAGAGCAACGGCATTTGGGCGGCGCTGGGCGCTTGGGTCGCCATGAGGGATCTTCTCCATGCATGACCGGCGGCAACAGCCCGTAGGCGCTTGTAAGCCGGCCAGAAATCAACGGTGACGAGCCTCTAGAAGCGAGGCCCCGCTTCCGCAAGCCCGTGCGCCCGGCGACAAAAATTCATCGACGGTTCAATCCTGGCCGTGCAACGCCTTTCCCAAGCGATGGGCACCCCTTCATGATCCTGACCGGCCTCGTCGGCCTGCTGTCCTTCCTGCTGGCCGGCGGCGACGCCCCCGCCGCGCGCGGAGACCGCGTCAGCCTGACCACCATCGAGCAGCGGCTGACCATCCGCGTGCCGGTGTCGCCGCGGCCGCGCATCCGCATCCGCTGGGAGGAGGAGAAGGGCCCCAAATGCCTGCCCGCCGAGGGCATCGCCCGCGCCTTTCTGTCGGGGCCGGACAGCGTCGATTTCCTGATGCGCAACCGCCAGCTGATCCGCGCCCGCCTCGACAGCGACTGCGACGGCCTCGATTTCTACGGCAGCGTCTATGTCCAGCCCGAGGACCACCGCATCTGCGCCCGCCGCGACTCCATCCGCAGCCGGGTCGGCGGCTCCTGCCGAATCGAAAAATTCCGCACCTTGGTCCCGAAGATCGATCGCTAGGGCCACGCGGTAGCTGAGCGGGGAGCGGTGACGGTGCTCCTAGCTCCGCTTCCCCTTCCTCGAGCGGTGTCGCAGGGTTGCGTTCGATGCCCCTTTCGGCCATAGGCGCGGCCGATGGGGTGCGGGCCGGTCTCGCGCCCCAGTTTTTACCACGACAGCCGGAGGGGCGACCGCACGGTGCGGCGTCAGCAATCGGCCAAAATGAGAGACCAACATGCCGCTCTACGAGCATGTTTTCCTCGCGCGTCAGGACCTCGCCCAGGCCCAAGTCGACGCGCTCGCGGAAAACGCCAGCAAGATCATCACCGACCACAAGGGCAAGGTCACCAAGACCGAGACCTGGGGCCTGCGCGGCCTCGCTTATCGCATCGCCAAGAACCGCAAGGCCCATTACGTCATGCTCGAGCTTGACGCCCCGGCCGCCGCGGTCGCCGAGCTGGAGCGCCAGACCGGCATCAACGAGGACATCATCCGCTTCATGACCATCCGCATCGACGAGGCCGAGGCCGGCCCGTCGGCGATGATGCGCCGCCAGGAACGCGACCGCGAGCGCGGCGACCGGCCCGACCGCGGTGACCGCGGCGGCTTCCGCGGCGACCGCGACCGCGGCGATCGTGGCGACCGCCCCGAGCGTTCCGAGCGCCCCGACCGCGCCCCGCGCG
>DAIPLM010000175.1:0-3749 GCA_036769205.1 Sphingomicrobium sp. | reverse complement strand
CCATCCGGCCGCCAGGCGCGGGTGATGCCCATCACTCCAACTGCCCCTTTCTCCTTGCCCGAATGGTAGAACAGGGCCTCATCGCCGACCGCCATGTCTTTCAAAAAATTGCGGGCGGTGTAGTTGCGCACGCCGTCCCATTCGGTGGCGGAATCGCGGACCAGGTCGGGCCAGCCGTAGGTCTCGGGTTCGGAGCGCAGGATCCAATAGGCCATCGTGTGGCGATAGACCGAGCCGCTAGCAGGGTAAAGCGAGGGGGTACGGTTCATTATTATGTAAGAAACTCAATAAGTTGCGCTGCTTAACGCAAGGCTGGCTCGACTCATCGGGTTCGGGGTTACCAGGCTGGCGGGCTTCCCCTATTTGCACTGCAGCAAGAGAGCGAGTGAGCGCAGCGGCCCTGGTCGCGCAGCTCCAGGGCAAGACGGTCTTCTAGCAGCCGCGCAAAATCGCGACGCGACATAATGCCGCGGCGATGCGGATGACCGCCAGATACGGGACAGACATTGATCAAGCTTTTGGGAAGCCGCGGCGCCGCCGCGGTGGGGGCCATTTTTCTGACGCTCATCGGCGGTTCGACCGAGGCCTTCGGCCAGCAGGCGGCGATGACGCAGGTAACTCCGGCGGTGCTCGGCGTGCCGGCGATCGCGCCACCGAAGAGCCTGTCGGTGACGCTGCCGGCGATCCAGCAGACGACGCCGAAGCCGGCGACGACCACGGCCGCCGCGACCGCTCCCGCCACTCCGAACGTCGCTCGCGAGGCGCCGTGGCTTTATGCGCATGGCTGGGGCCTCGCCGCTTTGGTCGACCGCTACGGCACCGCCGCCGCGCCCTTGGGCGACGAAGCCAATTGCATGGCCGTCGCCGTCTATCACGAAGCCCGCGGCGAGAGCCTGCAAGGCCAGCTGGCGGTCGCCCGGGTGATCATGAACCGCGCCGCCTCGGGCCAGTATCCGACGACCTGGTGCGGCGTCGTCAAGCAGCCGTGGCAGTTCAGCTTCGTCAACCCGCACACCGGCTACATGCCCGGCGTCGACGAAGGCTCGGATGCGTGGCGCAAGGCGCTCGGCATCACCCGCCTGGCGATGGCCAATGCGGTGCCGATCCTGTCGAACGACGTGCTGTGGTACCACGCCAATTATGTCGCCCCGGGCTGGGGCCGGCGCCTGACCCGGGTCAGCCAGATCGGCGCCCACATCTTTTACCGGGCGTAATTTTTCAGACTTAACAATGGCAAAGGGTCCGGCCGCGATGCGCAGCCGGGCCTTTTTTTTCGCGGCCTGCCGCAGCGGCGACTCGGCTCGTCGTTAACTGCTTAACCCCGGGATTCGCGGCGACTCGGAAATCGGCAAGCATCCCCTTTAACAGGCTCGATTTTCTGGCCAGCCGGGGGAGGCGGGACGTGCTCAAGATCCTGATCGTCGAAGACGACGCGCAACTGGCGACGACGCTGCAATATCTGGTCGAGGACAATCCGCGGTATCAGGTGGTGGCGACCGCCGACGACCTCGACAGCGCCGTCGCCGCCGCCGAAACGTACGCGCCGCATCTGGCTTTGGTCGACCTGCAGCTGGCGCGCGGCTCGACCGGTTTCTCGGTGGCGGTGCGCCTGAGCGATTACGACGTGCCCTGCCTGTTCGTCACCGGCCGCAACCCCGGCTTCCCGATGCCCGATCTGGCGTTGGGCTGCCTGCTCAAGCCCTTCACCGCCGAGGACGTCCACCGCAGCCTCGGCATGGCCGAGGATCTGATGCGCGGAAGGGAGACCTTGCGGCCGAAGATCCCCGCCAATCTGACGCTTTACGACGCAGTCATCGGCGCCGACGAGGACGAGATGCAGCCGGGCTTCATCCCGTCGCGGCGATCGTTCAAGACCCGCATCGAGCATTGGATCGCCGGCCACCAGCATTAGGCGCTACAGAGGCATCACGCCCCGGCGGGGTTCCTTCACGCCCCAAGTCTGCTCGGTCAATCTCGCGCCGGCTTCGAGCAGCGCCTGGCGGCGCCCGTGGATGGTGGCGCTCATCTGGATCGCCTCAAAGCCCATCAGCTTGACCATCACCGGCTCGGCGAGCACCGCGCCGACGAATCGCGCGACTTTGGGCCAGCGCTCCGGGTCGACCGAGAAGCCGGCATAAGCGGCGTTGACGAAGAAGCTGGCTAGCGCGATGTCGGCGAGGCCGAACTGGCCGAACAGGAAGCCGGACTCGGGCAATTCGCCCTCCAGATAGTCGAGCGCGGCGGGCGCGTCCTCGGCCAGGGTCTTGTCGATCCGCTTGCTGTCGCCGTCCTCGCCCCAGACGCGGGGGCGGACGATCTTCTGGTAGAACAGCCCCCAGATGAAGACCTCGCCGAGGCGCGTGTCGGCATATTCCTCGAGCCAGCGGGCGCGGGCCCGGTCGCGCGGGCCTTCGGGCAGCAAAGCGTAGCCGCCATAGGCCTCGTCGAGATAGGCGCAGATCACCGAGGAATCAGACAATACGACATCGCCGTCGATCAGCACCGGGATCCGCCGCAAGGGCGAGAGGCGCGTGAACTCGTCATTGCCATAGAAAGGCGTGATCGGGTCGACTTCGTAGGCGAGACCCTTCAGCTCCAGACAGGCGAGGACCTTGCGGACATAGGGGCTGACGAAGCTGCCGATGACTTGCATGGAGTCACGGATAACAGGCGGGCGCAAGCGAGTCAGCGGTCACTCATGTTCGCGGCGGCATCGCTCGTGTAGACTGGCGGTCATGACGCCAGAATCTTCATCCCGGCCCGACTGGCTGGTGGTCGACAATCCCGAGCGGCACCGGTTCGAGATCGACCTCGGCGGCGCCATGGCGATTGCCGAATATACCTTGCCCGAGGGCCTGATCATGTTCACCCACACCGAGGTTCCGCCCGAGCATGAGGGCAAGGGGATCGGCACGGCGCTGATCCGCGCCGGCCTTGCCGCGGCGCGGGCGCGGGGCCTCAAGGTCATCCCGATCTGCCCGTTCTTCGCCGCCTACATCCAGCGGCATGCCGAAGAGCAGGATTTGCTCGATGCGGTGTGGCGGAGGCGGTTGGGGGTCGCTTGATCCCCCGATCGTTTCGCATCAGGGAAAGATGATGGTCAGCAACAGCGAGGAATCCTCGATGGCGGTCAGCGCGTGCCGTTCGCCGCCTTCGAGATAGAGCCAGTCGCCGGCCCGCATCTCCACCGTGCGGTTGGCCTCGAGCGTGATCGCGCCCTCGATGCAATACAGGGTGATCGGGCCCGGCACCGCATGTGGTGCGATCGCCGATCCGCGAGGAAGCACGAGGCGTGCCGCTTCGAAACGGTCGCCCTTGACCAGCGCGTGGGTTTTCGTGCCTTCGATAACCGTCGAGCCCATCGGCTCGATGCGGACGATTTCACCGGCGGCGGCATGCGGCAAAGCCATAACAACACCCTTCTTCAACTTGACGACCAGTGTTGCCATCGGTCGCCGGGCCACGAGTTGCAACTCCGGTGCCATCGCCAGTGGGTGCGGGTGAACGGTCTCCACACGAAAGTGAGCCGTCACGGGAGCAAATCCATCAGCCGTTCCAGCATGCTGGGGGCATGCCGGCCATGCGGCTGATCGTCGGTCCTGTCGCCTTAGGCGCAGGCCGTCCGGGTACTCGCGCTCTCTCGACCAAGCTCGCCTTTGCCTTGCATAGGCTCCCTTGCTCTCGGGCGCTCGGATGGATGCCCCGTGAGGATTCGAACCTCAATTGACGGAGTCAGAGTCCGTAGTCTT